>JBECKU010000364.1:0-1122 GCA_040235385.1 Candidatus Sulfobium sp.
GTCCGAGTCGCCCCCCAGGGGGTTTCCCGCATATTCCACCGTCACGGATTGCACGGTTCCCCGCGATGGGTCGATAAACTTGTCCGTGGTGTTCTTCGTCAGGTTGAGCGTAATGCTCCGGGTCTGCTGGCTCCCCAAGGCGAACTGTTCCTGCAGGAACGGGGAGACTGCATTCTCATTGTCTATGATATCCACTTCGTCGAGCCGAAAGGCCATGCTGGCGGATGTGTTCCGGTCGAAAGAATAGCCGAAGCCGACCTTTCCACCGGTGGCCTTCTTCTCGAAATCGGTGTATTTCGTCCTCACGTTGTAGGCGTTCAGCAGCAGGCTGAAGTCGGAATCGAGAAAGTAGGGATCCTTGAAGTCCAGGCTGAACAACGTCCTCCGGGACCCGAACTGGGAGTTGAGGGAGGCTCTCCAGCCCCTTCCAAAGAGGTTGTTCTCGGTCAACTGGATCACTCCGAAGACCTTGTCGATGGTGCTGAATCCAAAACCGCCGGACAGGGTTCCGGTCGGAGCCTCCTGTACCTCGACTTTGACATCCATTTCCCGAGGCACCTTCGAGGGTTCGGTGCTGATCTTGACGTCCTTGAAATAGGAAAGACGGGTGAGGTTTTCCTTGCTTTTTTTAAGCCCGGTGGCGGTGTACGTCATGCCGTCGGCCACGTCGAGATTGCGCCGGATCACCCTGTCGAGCGTCTTGGTGTTTCCGACCACCTCCACCTTCCCGAAGTGGAACTTGTCCCCTTTCTCCGCCTTGTACATCACGTCGGCAAGGGGATATTCCTTCCGCTGCTCCACAAGGGGGGAGACGATCGCAAGTGCGTACCCCTTGTCGTTCATGGCCGTGGTCAGGGAAAGAACGTCCGAGAGAAGAGTCTCCCGACTGAACACGTCGCCTTCCTTGAGCTTCACGGCCTTTCGTTCCGCCTCCTCGGACAGACCGGATTCCCCGGAGAAGCGGACCTTACCCACGCGGTACTGCCGCCCCTCGAACACGTGTATCGTCACCACCAGTCCCTTCGGCCCCCTTCCGATCACGGGATCGGAGACCTTGGAGTTCATGAACCCATTGTCCTGATACAGCGCCTCGATCAGCCGGACATCATTCTCGAGTACGTC
>JBECKU010000178.1:0-4157 GCA_040235385.1 Candidatus Sulfobium sp.
AATTGAGGCGGCATCAGAGACGGGTGTCCGAAAGTATCTCGGCATGAGCGCCGAAGAAGCCGGGAAAATGCTGGAAGAAGGTCTTAAGGAAAAAACGGGCGCCGCCGGTGAAGAAGCCGCCGGAAAAGCAAAAAACGCATTAGAGAATTTTATGGGAAAATAAAATCCTTTATTCGCAAAAAGAAGAGAAAACCAGGCTTGAGGCGGTCTAGAGATCCGGGTTGCACCGCTATCGAATTAAGTATTGCAGACCTGCTTCATAGGTTCCGGGCTTCTCCTCTTTTATCCATTTAACCTGCGCAATAGAAGGTACTGTCACAGGTGCCAACGATAGCGGCATCTTGACGAGCAGGACTACGCCTTCCTCGAGTGTCTGCCCTTGGAATCGCATTCTCATCCCGCCACCGCTTATATTCATAATTTCGCCGGAGATGGCGTCTTTATCAGGAGGCTGGCCATGGCTGCTGAGAACCACTAAACCCACGGAAGATTTACACGAGAACCGCTGAGCGGCTCTTGAATTTTTTTGCTTCATTTTACCAAGCATATGAAAATTCGAAAACTATGTCAATACAAAAGATGCTATCTTGCTGCAGAAACCAGCGCTCCGGACTCCACTCCGTTACTTTTTCGCTGCGGCACCAGGTTTCTCTTGCAAATAAATGGTCGGCAAAGAATCTCAGCGATGAAAGTTACGGGACGTACTCACAAATTTATGAGGGAGGTTTTTAGAATGAGTGGCCCTTTTCAGGAACAGTGTTTGTCGACAAATTTTTTTAAGTTCCCAACGGTGTTACTTCTTATATTGTTTCTCACAAAATGACTGAAGACCTCAAAGTTTGAGCACTGAATTCCTATCATCCAGATGAAACTCACGGCGCCGAAGTAAGGCAGCAACGTTACCTCCAATTCACTCAGTTTTCTTATTTTCTGATAGCCTTCCAAAAAGGCGCCCATTATTTTTTTTGAATTTTTGTAAGACCGGACAACGCAGTAATAAAACGCGGCGATATCATAAGCAAAATAGCTTACGCAGCAGGAGTCGAAATCATATAATGTAATTTCATTGCCCTCGGAAATATGATAATTCGCAGGATGAAAGTCACCGTGGCATATCCCGCGATCCAATTTTTTTAACGGGACTGACGCTAACTTCTTCTTCAACCTCACAATGACTTCCTTTAAATTCGTCAAATCACTTTTTCTGTCGTCAATAAAAGGTTCGATCTTTAAAAAAGAATTATCCAATAAGGCCGTAAAGTCAAGATGGGACCGCTGATTTTTTAGTTGTCTGTCAACAGTCAACATATGCATTTTAGCCAGTTCTTTTCCTGCTATACGGCTTTGTTCGGCAGTCATATCAGCCATGGGAGAATCACCCCCCGCATAGGAAAACAATACCGAATACCGCTCCCCCTCCGGAGCGGATATCGTCTGGATAGCATTGCCTTTTTTGTCCGCTATCGGAAAAGAGACGGACACCCCGTTTACTTTCAGGTATTGGAGCAGTTCAATTTCACTTTCGACATCAATGAAATTTCGCCACTGATGCCGGTAGACCTTTAAAATATACTGAGAGTCCGAATCCTTTACCAAATAATTGTCATTCATGCCCCTGTAAAAAAATACGCATGTAGGAAAGCCGCTTAAATAATATTTTGTTAATACATTTTCCTGCAGGGCACAGGACAGAAGTGTGGAATATTGGACCGGGAATGGCTTAAGGCATTTTGCTGCTTCAAATTTGCAGGTATCTGTTCTTTCGTTCATTTCAACGCCCTCTTGGCCTTTCCTTTAATTTATAAGGCTTTGAAAGACGAGGTATGCCACATGCGGGACCTGTTCCACAAAAATCATTGTGCCCCCAAAGAAGTAATACGACTAATGAGAATAAATTACCAAGCTCCATACATGCTGTCAAGCGGCGTAGTACAACAATGTGTCCTCGACACGGTCTATTCATTTTTTGTATAAAATCATTCAAATGTTAAACAGGTAAACAACCTTAAACTGTCCGCCTGATAATGAAAATAATTGGAAAAAGGTAAGTTAGGCGTGCTCAGTCCCCTGGCATCCTGATTGCTAATTTATTACGACAAGTGAGAAAATCGGAGCGGAAAAAGAATAATTGTCGCTGTTAATCTTCATCTACGGAAGCTCGAATAAGAGCACAATAAAGCTTATAACGAGAGGCTCATGGGAGTGACCCTTAAGCAGGAATTACGGGACATTACGCGCCAGGTCATCGGAACTGCTACCAGTTCGATATTTCTCGACAGATGTCTGGCGATAATCCATGAATCGGCTGACGACACCGAAAGCCTGCTGACCGCAGCCGAAAGGGTTTCCAAGCGCCTCTCCCTGTTCATCGATCAGTCACTGGCACAAAAAGTCTTCGCTGCCCTTAAGGCAAAGATAGACCCTGTGAAGTCATCGACCCGGTTCGTCAGAAAATATAAGCGCGTGAGCGTTTCCAAAGTGGTTTATGTGACCTGCAACGGCAGGCCCCATGAATTGTTCCTGCAGAATATCTCGCTGGGGGGAATGTATCTTAAAATGGACAATCCCCTCCCAAAGGATTCTGCCATAGGCATATCCCTGCCGCTCGAGAATGACATTACACTCCGACTGACAGGTGTCGTCGTTTATACAAAAGAAGGCCATGGAGACAATTCGGAGCATTCGCCGGGTATGGGAATACGGTTTAATGTAATGCACGACGACGAATTCAGGCTCCTCGGAGACTATTTGGACGGGTTGTCCAAGAGATGTGATGAGAATAAAGCTTAATAAATCGCGGGGGCACGTTTCAATCGCGCCACTCGTCACTGCATTCAGGAGGAACGAGGAATGAAATTGTTAGTCATGCTTATTTCGACATCGGCAATATGCATCATTTTCTATGCGCTCCTTCGGGTGATAATGCTCAGCAAGAAGATCCCCGGCGGCATCGTCAAGGAATACTGGAAGCTGTTCTACTACCTTATCGGGCTCCTGGCAATCGGATATTTGACTTTGCCGCTTTTCCCGATTCTGCCGGAAAGCTCTAAAGACCTGATTGTGGCTATCATATTCCTTGCAGGAGCGGTCTTTGTGATCAAGGTTATAAACCTCTTCTTCAAAATCACAAAAGAGATAGGATTGTGACTCTGGAGGGACGAGGGGCCGCCTTGATCCCGCTTTATGGAACAAAAATCATTTTGGAACCGCTTGTTGCCGATAGTCCCAATCCGCGCTCATCGGATGCCGTGCCTGGCGAACATAAGGGAGAAAGAAGATGATTTACCCTCTTTTTTCTATGTAAGTCTCTTCCTGTTCTTCCCATATATCCCTGGCAAGGTATTCTTTGATAAAAGATCTCAATGCAATGACGGAACTTGGGGATACGTTTCTGAACTCGACGGCCATACCTGGCGGCACCCTGAACAGATCGGCAAATAGCCCTTTCACATAAATGACTCTTCCGCTGAAAGTGACAGGCGACGCGCCATTCAGAAAGATCGATACTTCAAGGTCGGTAGACACCGGGAAGGGTTCTTTCTTCCTTATATAGATGCCTCCCTCCGACAACGATTCAGCAAACAACTCCTGAGTCTTGCCCCCGGCAATAACTAACACTTTTTCATTAAATGGAATCCTCAGATGCCGTCTTGTAAAGCCCATGGGTTTGAATATGCAGTTCTGCAGGACTTCGTGCAGTTCCTCTATCGGGACCGGCTTGCGCAGGAATCCGCAGCAATCGAATTTTTCAGAGGAGTGCAAAGAATCCGGGTCCGAGGACATCATGACGATATTGAAGGGGGCGCGCTGGTCTGATTTCACATGTCTCAGAACAGATATGCCGTCGAGCACAGGCATCATGCAGTCCAGCATGACGAGGTCCGGATGCATCAGCTTGATGAGCTTCAGGGCCTCAACCCCGTTTTCCGCTAGAATGACCTTGAAACCCATCCTTCTGAGAAGGATGCCCATGTACATCAGAAAAGACTGATTGTCATCGGCTACGAGGATCTTTTTCCTTTCGTATTCCATTCCCCTACCCCGCCGAGCTTGTCCGTTTGGACGACAACAACAAGTTCTTTTGCGTGTCAAGCACCCTTATCCACGCCTCCACCACAAACGGGTCGAACTGCGTGCCGGCATTTTTTTGGAGCTCC
>JBECKU010000372.1:0-1653 GCA_040235385.1 Candidatus Sulfobium sp.
GTGCAGGGCGGTGTATTTTTCGTCTTCACTGTCGAACAACAAAAACGGGTCAATGAAAAGCGGCAAATCGTTTATGAGCGAGATATTGAATGCGCCGTACTCATCTATGACTTCAGGCGCCACGCCAAAGAAATCCGAAAAATAGATTCGCGGCGCCAAGGCCTGGCTTCGCTTCATGCCCGTTCACTCCGAAGGACCTGATTCAATCCGGTTTCCGCAAGCAATGCCGCCATCGGACTATCGGCGGCGATAATGGGGCAGACGACCTCTGCCGATAATTCAAGCACCAGCCGGTTGCGCGCCAGCGCGGTTGCGCGGGTCGTGCGGCGGACTTCCGGCGGGTAGGCGGTGATCACCAGCACGCGGCCGGCGCCCAGCGGGGCGCGTTCTTCGGCGGTGGGTCGGTAATCGGTCATGCCACGCGCCAGCACCTTGACGACGCGGCCCTTGCGCCGCAGCCCCGAGCGCAGCACCTGCTGTTCCAGCGGGGAGTGGAAGCCGCTGACGATGACGCGGCCGGCCGCGACCCATTCCGGAACGCGGTCGAGCGTTTCGAGCAACACGTGGCCGGGGCATTCGCGCGAGGCGATGAGGCCGAGAAGCGGTTCCGCCAGCAGCGCCGTCTCGCCAGCGCCGACTATTTGGGCGGCGACCGCGGTGCCGACGCGCTGGGCGCGCAGGGGCGACAAGGCGACGGGGGCGGGCTTCATTCGTCGTCGTCGGCCCCGCCCATGCGATATTTGATGTCGTAGTTGATGATGAAGTCGGTTTCGGTGTCAGATAGACCGAACAACTTTCCTAATGCCAAATCAATCTCGTCTATTGATGACTTTGCCCGAGACGCCTTCATCTCATCGTATTCGATAACGTGACCTTGCTTTGTCCGAATGGTTTTGCGCGTTGCATGAGTGGTTAGCGATACGCTCAGGTTTTCGGACAGATCAGACCACTTGTGACTCTCCCAGTGAATTGGTATCGGGATCGTTTTGACCAAATCGTCATTCACATGCTCGCAGTCTGAGAACAGCGAGTAGTACCAATAGAAAAGGGAAGAGTTGAGAAGACATCCAAAAAATTCTGACGCATTCTTATTGGTTGCCGAAAACACTCGTCCGTGAGGCGGCTGCATCACTTCCCCATTTCTGGCGAAGAATGGCAATCCAGCCTGGGCCTTCAGCCAATAACGGCACGCCTCTTGGTAGAAGACAACATGGTCGCCGCCCTTGGCGACCAGATGCCGGGTTGAGTGTTTAGCGGCAAGAACTTTTCCAACAATTGACTTCTCAACCTCTGTGTGCAACTTGCCAACTCGATGTCCGTGAAGCCGAGTGCCATGCGTTACTGTCGTGTGTGTCTGAAGGCAATGGCCACGCTCTAGTCCGTACATACGTCCGACACGGGTAGTCACCAATGCATGACTTGCGTTCGGATAACTTGAGAGAATGACTACCGGCATCTCCACGCCATCGAACATCGATTCTGGCCTGCGCGGGTACGGAAGCACCAACAGCAGACCGCGCTCCAACAATAGGTCTTGAAGCGTTTGCATTCGCCCAGATGAAATAGCCGTCAACTGAACGATCAAGCTAATCGGCGCCCTTTTTTTCGCAAATTGAGCAGACCGCTCGAAAACGTAGGCGTAGAGATTTCCAG
>JBECKU010000210.1:0-4948 GCA_040235385.1 Candidatus Sulfobium sp.
GTCTGGTGTCCACCCGACATAGATCACTGGCATGGAGCAACGCCCCACTCACCCATGACACACCTGGTCGTCACCGGCGAACTCGATGGGAAGAACGTGGTCTGGAAGGAAAAGGTCACCGATGAACAATATTTGGGAAAATAAGGAGAGAACAATGAAAGCAAATATACTTTCACTTCTGGTAATGTTCTCTTTTCTGGTGCCGGCTGTGGCACCTGGTTCGGAGGCAGATAATATGGAACAACACCAAGGATTGGACAAAAGACAGCGAAGCATCATCCCCATAGCGGCGTTTACCGCCGGGGGCGATATCAACCGCCTTAAACCTGCATTGGAGCAGGGGCTGGATGCCGGCCTGACCGTCAATGAAATCAAGGAAGTCCTGGTGCATCTGTACGCCTATTGCGTGTTCCCCCTCAGTCTGAACGGGCTGTCCGCCTTTATGGAGGTCATGAAGGAAAGGAAGGCCAAAGGAATTGAGGATGTTATGGGTAAGGAGGCCAGCCCCGTTCCACCTGACCTGGACAGGGATGAATACGGGGCAAAGGTCCGGGCGAAACTCGGCGGCCGGGAAAAAGATATTTCAAACGCCGAATGGCAGCAATTCTCGCCTGCGATTGATACTTTCCTAAAAGAACACCTGTTTGCGGATCTCTTTGTACGTGACGTCATCAGCCACCAGGACAGGGAACTGGCCACCATCGCCGCCCTTGCCAATATGACGGGCACCGAGGGGCAGCTCAAATTTCATCTTGGGGCTGCAATGAATACCGGCTTGACCCGGGCACAGATAAATGATTTCACCTCCGTACTTTCAGACAGGGTCGGAAAAGCTCAGGCTGAAAGCGCCCAGAGAATCCTAGAAGAAATCCGATGAAGTGTATATTATCCCTAGCGTTATATAAAGAACGAGGCGAATATGCAGAAAAAGCCCATAAATTCGGCGTGATCTTATTGGAATCACGTGAACGCCGACTTCACTATGAGAGTTTTCCAGGAAAAGCTCTTCACTCATCGTTTTGGATGCTTTTTTGTGCCTCAGATTATGGATCTTTTTCTGCACATCCGCCTCTTTTTGGCTGCAATTTATGCAACTGTAGAATTTTCCGTATTTGTTGGACTTATGATCTGTACGCTCACCGCCAACTTAAATGCATCGGAGGGCCAAATGGCCATAAAATAAGCGTGAAGGTAAACGGTAATACCACAGTGTTTGAACTCAATAATAGTCCGGCAGCCGGAGATCTGTATGCCCAGCTGCCGATGAGCATCAAAGTAGAGAACTACGGAGGCAACGAAAAAATATTCTACCCGCCGAAGAAACTGATCACCACTGATACACCGCCGGCCGATGGCGGGCGGGCGGGAACCCTTGCTTACTATGCCCCCTGGGGAGACGTAGTGATGTTCTACAAGGGGTTCAGCTCAGCCCCAGGGTTGTATGAGCTGGGACATGTCACATCGGGGAGTGAATATATAACAGAGATGTCTGGTACGATACAGATCGAGAAAGGTAGCGCACCGTAGGTTCGGGGATGCAAGAAACCATTTGCCGCCACGAGGCGACGGTATTTTGAGAGCGGTCAATTTGGGTAAAGATGTTGCGTGCGTCTATGAAAAGGATATTATTGTAGTTGTTTGAGCTTGTCGGAAGTCATTTGCTAACAAAGTCCCTATGGCCCTATGGAATAAGGGCATCAAATAGACCTGTGAATATGGCGCGCCTGAAGGGATTCGAACCCCTGACCCACTGCTTAGAAGGCAGTTGCTCTATCCGACTGAGCTACAGGCGCACACGCGAGTTTCATCTATCACTATTATATAAGATGTCCATTATAAGAGGTTCCGGAAAAACGTGTCAAGAAAACGGCCCTGAAAGTGAGGACCTAGCAATGAGTGGTTTCCCGAAACGGGGATCGCCACTAGTCTACACCTGCGATCCGCTTTGTCCATAGATAGGGACAGTCCCTTCACGCGATGTCCCTCTGCACCGAGGGGTCACGGTACGTTTGACTTTAAAGATGCTTCTGCTTTACTATCGATAGGTTATACTTTCGTGTGGGCGGTTAGCTCAGCTGGGAGAGCGCCACGTTCGCAACGTGGAAGTCGGGGGTTCGAATCCCCTACCGTCCACCATATTATTTACCGCTGAGAAAGTCCGGCAAAAAACAAAGCAAAAATTTCGATGAGTCCGGCCTTGATGGTAAAATATCAATTGAGAGTGGAAATTATAATTCTATTTTGCGGAGAGATGCATGAATTTTCAAGACAGTGAATTCCCCGACGGACATTTGAGATCGACCATAGGCTTCGAGATACAGGTCAAGGACGTGATGACCAGCGATGTCATCTCCGTTCAGAAATATGAGAGCGTGATACACGTGGCCCATATTTTATCGGGCAAAAACATCAGCGGGCTGCCGGTGGTGGATAAGGAAAATAATGTGATCGGCATGGTCACTCAGGCTGATATTCTCTCGATGGTTGGGGTGAGGAAGGAACATACATTCAAGGATCTGTTAAAGCATATGCTGGGGGAACCTCTTCCTGAACGCAGGATAGGCGACATCGTTGCCGACATTATGACTTCCTCCGTGGTCACAATAAAACCGAATGAGAATATTGCCGAAGCGGCCCGGATTATGGACGAAAAAAAAGTAAGAAGATTGCCGGTGGTTGACGACGGGAATGTACTTGTCGGAATTATTTCAAGGGCGGATATCCTTAAGGCAGTCCTCCGAAAACTGCAGTAGTAATTTTCCGAAACGGCTTTTTGCCGGACCCTCTCTGCCGTTCTCCGCAGTCTCTCCTGCAGCGTGCGAAATCTTAAAAAATTTTAATAGATAAAAAATTTCTTTTTCTATATAATATAGTATATTAATTCGTGTAAACCTCCTAAACCAGAAAAGCGGGGAAGTGTAGTGAGAAATAATATTTTCAGTTTATCTTTGATCGCGGGACTGTTCTTTTTTACTTTCATATTCGCAGGACAAATGGCCGGGGCCGAACAACCGGAAAACATCCTTGAGAGAGAACTGACTTCGCATCCTATCTCTGACGGTGTCCCTCAAACGAACGTAGCAGAAGATGCGGAAACGTATACGCAGGGAAACGGCGACGGAAATTCTTCTCCGGAGAAAGAAGTTCAGATCAGGCTTGACGATAATTTGAAGGCTTTCTTCTCCTTCGGCGCTCCGTCCGTCAGGGATCTGAGCGGCGCTCAGGAAGATGTGGACTATCGGGCGACCGTGGGGATCAACATACCTCTCTGACTCAAAAGCCATTAGAAAAATCGCTGATGTTGTGAAAGAATTTCTTTTTCGACCCCTGAGCCCGGCTTTGCGAAACGAAATATTGTATATTTATACCTCGACTGCAAAAAGAACCCACAAAGCCCGGAAGGAACCCCGAAAAAGTCTTGTAATGACGACATGATCTTATTTGTATCTCACATAAATGCAAATCTCAGAATTGATGACTTACGGCCAAAGACCGACTTGTCTTTCTGTAGGACTTTAAGGAGTCGCTACAAAACATTTTTCGTTGTCCCTTCCGGGCTGCTGTAATACATAAGCTTCCGCAATATTACCCCGTGCCGGCCAGACCCATGCCGAGACCTTCGATGACGGCGGCGATGAGAAGAAGGGGCAGGACAATCGCAAAAAAAACCTTATAGGCCTTAAGCGCCCGCTCCCTGAACGGCCCGCTCTTGTCCCTCTGAAAGAGCCAGGCGCCTCTCCAGATCCCCAGTCCCCAGGAGATGCAGACAGCGGGCAATTCGAAAATACCATGCGGAACCAGTCTCACAAGGACGGTGGCCGGTCCCATGTCGCCGGCAAACGAGAGAACTACCCCGAACAAAATCCCGTTGGAGATCGCGGCGACAGACGGCACAATCCCCAATAAGGCGCCGGCCCA
This sequence comes from Candidatus Sulfobium sp., assembly GCA_040235385.1. GTDB lineage: Bacteria > Nitrospirota > Thermodesulfovibrionia > Thermodesulfovibrionales > UBA6898 > JBECKU01. The sequence goes on from JBECKU010000210.1 coordinate 3,919, forward strand.
TAACGCGATCAGCGAAGACGAAAAATTCTGAAGGAAGATCATCAGGATGAGCACACCGGCCCGTCTTCCCCTGAAACTCCGGGCGAGTTCACCGAAGGATTCGAGAAGTCCCATGAACTGCCCGGTAAAGACAAGCCCGAAGACAATTCCGCAGAGAAACAAAAGAGCCGAGAGATAGACGAAGTTTTTAGCTTCTTGCAGGGACCGCCACGCGTCGGTGAAAAATTCTTTGAGGTTCATATCACGAATCCGAGAACACGATTTCTGCTGAGAGCGTGAGGAACTCGAAGGGTCAGCGCGATGAGCTTTTTTCCGTCCATTTCAACCATATTGCCGTCGTCCAACCCCAAACCGCGTTGAAAAAGATTACGAATAAAGGCGTCAGGACGCCGAGTTCGAGACCCATCGATCCCTTCTGGGCTTTGACCGGAAATACCACGAACAATTGAACGAGCGTAGGTCCGAGACTGAAGATCAGTCCTCTCCACAAATAATTTCTCTTCAATAACGGGATCAGGAATAGAAATCCCCACAAACCTCCCCAGACGATGCGAGGGTACAACCATGGAGGAGTCATATCTGGTGCTATTTTAACTCCCAGGGCTGCAGTAATTCCCCAGGCACCGAAAAGCCAGACCGCGATACTATCCGTAAGGCCCCCCAGGGCACCCGCGCTGAAGGTCAGGCTGATTTTCTCAAGGAACTTATTCATTGTTTATCTCCTTTCCTGTTGGTCCGGACGGAGCTTCAATGCCGAATGTAATTATGGGAGAAAATTTAACAGGTATTATCCCTGATTTTCCGAGGTTCCGGGTCTTATGACGATGTCAAGACCACGCTTCCACAGGCCCGGGCCGGCCTGCCGGCTTCTTTGCCTGTCCGCAATCTGGAGGGCGTCGACAAGCTTCAGGATTTCATAGAAATTCCTTTGGACGGAAAAATCAGAATATAACTTGATTCTTAAAATCCCCTGCGGGTCGACTACGAAAACTCCTTTGGCATCTTCCGGGGATTCGGGACCGTTTATCAG
>JBECKU010000379.1:0-2080 GCA_040235385.1 Candidatus Sulfobium sp.
GTCCAGGAGCTCCCACACCCGGTCCCGAACCACGGCGATGTTCTGTCCGTCCTGCTGGGTGACGGTGAGGAAGACCGCCCGCTTGCCGTTGTATCGAGCCTGGTAGGTGGAGTCGGCATATCCCCAGCGCACCTCCGCCACGTCTCCCACCCTGAGGAGCTGACCTTCGCTGGCCCTCACCACCGTGCCTGCGATCTGGTCCAGGGTCTCGTAGCTGCCGGAGGCGCGCACGTTGAAGCGGCGCAGTCCGGATTCCACACCACCGGAAGGGATATCGCTGCTCTCGCCACTGATGGCCTGAAGCACCTGCCCCGGGGGGAGGTTGAGGCGGGAGAGACGTCCCAGGTCCAGGGCGACGTCCACCCGGCGTTCCGGCACGCCCCAACGGTCCGCCGCCCGCACACCGGGCAGGGCGGCGATGCGGTCTTCCAGCTCCTCGGCGATGCCGTCCAGCTCGTGGTAGGGGGCCGACTCGCTCACCAGGGCCAGCTGGGCGATGGCCACGTCCAGGGTGGAGCCCTTCTCCACGGAGAAGCGCACCAACTCTGCCGGCAGCTCGGGCCGCAGCGCGTTCATCTCCCGGAGGACCTCCTCATACTTCTCGTCAGGGTCTTCCCCAGCCTCGAACTCCACCAGGACGGTGGCCACGCCGTCCTGCACAGAGGAGTTGATGATGTCCACGTCCTCGAGGCCGTCCAGGCGCTCCTCCACCTCCCGGATGACCAACCGCTCCAGGTCCCGGGGGCTGGCGCCGGGATAGACGGCGACCACTGTGAAGCCGGGGAAGTCCAGGGGTGGGTCTTCGCCCCTGGGAATGGCGGACCAGGAGCTGAAGCCCAGGGCCACCAGCATAGCGAAGAGCACCACGGTGAACTGGTACTTCCTCACGGGGAATTCCAGGATCTTCATTGGATTACCCTCACTGGATCTCCGTCCATGAGCCAGGCGGCACCGTCGGTGATCACCGCCGAGGCATCTTCGAGGCCTGCCGTGACCGCCACTTCGCCGTCCGCCAGGAGGGCGATCTCCACCGTACGCTTCAAGGCCCGGGCCCCGCTCTGGTCCAGCACGAACACCGTGGCGCGGCGGCCGTCGGCTTCCAGGACCGCTTCCACGGGGATCACGTCGGCGGCGGTGCCGGAGGCGGGGAAGATCTCCACCTGGCCCACCATCCCTGCGGCCAGCTCCTCCGAGCCCGGCAGCGTCACCTCCACCGCGTAGGTGCCGGTCCCCGGGGCGGCGGCGGCACCGATCTCGGTGACCCTGCCGCGGAAGGTGCGGCCGGCCAGGGCGTCGAAGCGGGCCAGGGCGCTATCGCCCCGCTGGACGCGCACCACGTCCCGGTCCGCCAGGCCCACCCGCAGGACGGCGCCCCGCTCCCTGCTGCCCAGGACGAGGATGGGGGTGCCTGGCGTCACGGTCTCGTCGGGCTCTGCGCCCCGGCGCAGGATCACGCCGTCGCTGGGGGCCACGATGACGGCATAGGCCCGGTTGAACTCGGCGGCCTCCAGGTCCGCCCGGGCCACCTCGTAGGCAGTTTCCGCATCCTGGACCTGGGAGAGGGTGGCCACGCTGTCGGCGAAGAGACGGCGGGCCCGCTCCAGGTCCCGCTGGGCTTTGGTAGCCGCGCTCCGGGCCTTGGCAAGGGCCGCGTCGATCTCCCTCAGGTGCAGCGACGCCAGGAGCTGTCCGGTCCGGACGGAGGCTCCAGCGTCCACATGCACCGCCTCCACCACTCCGCCGATCTTGAAGCTCAGGACCACTTCGTCCTTGGGCCCGAAGGTGCCCGTGGCGGTGAGAGGCTGGCTCACCACCCGCTCCTCCACGAGGGCCGTGCGGACCACATGGGGGTCCCGGGTGAGGATCTCGGTCTCCTGGGCCCCTCCGCCGCGGCAGGCCGCCACCACCACGGGCAGGCCGACGGCCAGGAGCATGGCTGCGCCGGAGCGCGGCCGTTGGTTCCTTCGAGTCAGTTCCATGACGAATCCTCCATGGGTTCCACCTCCCGCAGGGCGGCTGCGCGCTCCAGGTCCACCCAGCGGATGGCGTATCGATAGACGGTGACGGCGCGGTTGATCTC
>JBECKU010000233.1:0-14281 GCA_040235385.1 Candidatus Sulfobium sp.
GTCTCATGCAGCCTGATATCCGTTCGAGTACCTGCAGAGTTTTCCGCGATTTATCATTGTTGCTCCGGCAAACAAAAACCTTGAAGGTACCCATTCCCGCAAGAGAAGCAGAAGGAATCCTGAAGACGAAAAGTCCGTCGACTTGGTTCGGCTTACAATTGACGGTCAACCTCATTTGATAGATATCGGCATAGATATTTCGGAAAGGAAGGATGTCGAAAAGGAAATCTATAAATAAATGGGTTAACTGTCAGAGATTCCCGGTTGTTCGGCCATGTCTTTCATGATAATCTTTGTTTATACATCTCCTCAAGGACGGCCGGTTACGAATCTGTTGAATAAAGTTTGAGCAATGCCTCCCGAGGCGAATAGAAGCAGAGGCGGTGGTGAAAACACCGTGCTACGGGTCTTCTTACGGATAGAATTAAAAGTATGAAATTCCGGGTAACGTTGGGAAAAATCTTTGGCATTGTGTACGTCGCGCTGACGATTTATGCGCTGGTCGGTTTTTTTGTGCTCCCTCCCATCGTGAAGTCGGTCCTTGAAAACAAACTCTCTGAAGCACTTCATCGCAAAGTGACGATCCGGGATATGGACATCAACCCTTTTGTCCTGTCCCTGGAAATAAGGGGATTTACTGCAAAGGCGCGCGAAGGCCCCGGTGTCTTTGCTTCTTTCGATAAGCTGTTTCTCAACCTACAGAGTATGTCCCTTGTCAGGCAGGGAATAATCCTGAGGGAGATAACCCTGGTGAAACCGCACGCCAACTTAGTACGGCAGGAGGACTCTGAATATAATTTTTCGGACCTCATTGAGAAAGAAGAAAAACCTTTTGACAAACGAAAGCCGATGAAGTTTTCGTTGAACAATATAAGTATTGTGGACGGCAGTCTGGACTTCCATGATAGACCGAGAGACAAAAAGCATACCATCAGACAGTTGGATGTCGCGATACCTTTTATCTCGAACCTGTCTTACTATGTCGAGGATTATGTAAAACCTCGTTTCAGCGCGCTGATCAACAGTTCCCCTCTGGAACTTTATGGACAGACAAAACCGTTCGCCGAATCAAGGGAGACTTCCTTCGAATTTGACGTGAAGGGTATCGATCTGCCTTATTATCTCGCCTATTTGCCCTTCAGAAAAAACTTCGAAATGCCGTCGGGATTCGCCGATGCCAAGCTGGTCCTGACCTACACGGAATATGAGAAGAAACCACCGACGATAAGGTTGTTCGGGGATTTTTCTCTGAGGGAAATAAGGGTGACCGAAACGACGGGCGACCACCTGATATCCCTGCCTCGCCTTGACGTTTCAATATCGTCCCTCGAACTCATTTCCCGGAAGGCGTACCTGGAGAAAGTCCTGTTAGAATCGCCATCGATAAGTCTCCGAAGGCAGAAATCGGGGAAGCTCAACCTGCTGGAAATCCTGCCGGGAAAAGAGACAGCGAAAGAAGAAGTTGTCAATAAGAAGAGCAAGACTTCTTTTTCAGTCGATGCGGATCAAATAATGGTTCATGACGGAAAGATTATATTCGGCGATCTGGTTCCTGAACGGCCATTCAGTACAACGCTCGAAAAAATGGAAGTTAATATTGAACATTTCAGTAATGAAAAGGACAAGAAAACCGCTGTCAATCTGTCCTTTAAAAGCGAGGCGGGGGAGTCGTTCAGTCTCGATGGAGAATTCTCAGTCATACCACTTGCATCCGAGGGAACATTCGATATTGAAGACTTGTTGATAGGAAAATATTCGTCTTATTATCGCGACAAAATCCTTTTTGAGATAGAAGAAGGGACGTTGGCAGTGAACTCCCGATTCAATGTAGACAAGAGCGGAGGTGAAACAGGGATGAAGGTTTCGGCGATGGCCGCTACGCTGACATCACTAAGATTGAAAAAAGAGGGCGGAGAAAAAGACTTTCTCACAATACCTTCCATCTCGATAAGTGGGACTGATATGGATTTAAATCGAAAAGAAGCGGTGGTGGGCGGGCTTTCTTCGGAAAAAGGCGATGTTTTGATAAAACGGTCGGCAGACGGAGCCGTAAATATTCTGGGTCTGTTTCCTCATCCTCCCGATAACATTGGAGAACAGGGCCCCGAGAGCAGGCCGCAGGAGCCCCCATGGAAAGTTACGGTCGATCAGATCTCCCTGGAGGGTTATTCGGTCACGTTCGAGGATGAGAGCCTCGACGATCCTGTGAAACTCAATATTGGAAATATCAGTCTCAAGGGGAAGCACATTTCAACCGAAGAGAGTCGCAAAGGAGATACTTTCTTGTCCTTCGTCATCAACGATAAGGGGAATGTCTCCCTGAACGGGAAAGTGGGAATAAGCCCTTCATCGGCAGACCTACGGGCGGATTTGAAAAAAATAAGCGTCGTTCCCTTTCAGCCCTACTTTTCTAAACGGGTGAAAATCCTGGTGACCAGCGGAGATGCTTCTGCGAAAGGTAACATATCACTTCGTTACTCCAAGGCCGACGGGCTGAAGGCAGGATACAAAGGAGAAGCCTCCTTGACGGATTTTACCTCTGTCGACAAGTTGAATGCGGACGATTTCCTGAAATGGGATTCACTTTATTTCAGCGACATGGATATCCATAGTGAGCCTCTCTCTGTTGATATACGGCAGATCGCATTATCCGATTTTTATTCCAGGCTGATTATCCACCCCGACGGATCGTTCAATGTTCAGGGGATTGTCACTCCGGATGAAAACGAAAAGAGCACGGAGGCTGAAAAAGTCCCTGCACCCTTGAAAGCAAAGGGGGATTCGGCAGGCGGGAAGAAGGAGCGACTGGGGAATATTGTTATCAAGACGCTCACCCTGCAGGGGGGAGAAATCGATTTCACCGACAATTATATCAAACCGAATTTTTCAGCAAAACTCCTCGATATGGGCGGAAGGGTGTCCGGTCTCTCTTCCAGGGAGGATGCGCTCGCCGACGTTGAACTCCAGGGGAACGTTGGAACGCGGGCACCGCTCGATATTACGGGAAAGATCAATCCCTTGAGGGAAAATCTCTATCTCGATCTCAAGGCCGTATTCAAGAACTTCGACCTGAGTCCCCTGACACCCTACTCGAGCAAGTATGCAGGATACACCATCGGGAAGGGGAAACTTTTTTTAACGCTTCATTACAAAATAGTCAAGACGAAACTCGATGCCCAGAATAATATCCTCCTTGACCAGTTCACCCTCGGTGAAAAAGTGGACAGTCCCGAGGCGACGAAATTGCCGGTCAAACTTGCCATTGCGCTTCTCAAGAACAGGAAGGGCGAGATCCATCTTGACATCCCGGTCGAAGGTGATCTGGATAACCCCGAATTCAGTATCGGTAGTGTTATTCTCAAAATTATCGGCAACCTTCTTTTGAAAGCTGCGACATCTCCTTTTGCCCTTCTGGCATCAATTTTCGGTGGAGGCGGAGAAGAGCTCAGCTATGTCGAATTCGACTACGGCAGTCTTTCTCCCGACGCCGAAGCGCAGAAAAAACTCGATAAACTGGCCGAGGCCCTTTATGACAGACCGGGTCTCGAGCTTGAGATTGAGGGACATGTCGATATAGAGAAAGACAGGGAAAGCCTGAAAGAATATCTCTTCAATAAGAAGATCAAGGCGGAGAAGCTCAAGGAAATGGTGAAGAGTGGGGAGCCTTCGGTCACTGTCGACGAAGTGACGATTAGCGAGGAAGAGTACTCGAAATACCTGAAGAAGGCTTACAAAGAGGCCGATTTCCCGAAGCCGAGGAACTTTCTGGGCATGTTAAAGAACCTGCCGGTCCCGGAGATGGAAAAATTGATGCGCACTCATATCGTGATTACGGAGGACGACCTGCGCGAACTCGCGTCCGAACGTGCCCGGGAGGTTAGAGACTATGTTCTTAAGGCAAAGGAGATCGCACCTGAAAGGATATTCCTGGTCGAGTCTGATCCGCTCCAGCCCGAGAATAAAGAAAATATGAAAAACAGCCGGGTGGATTTTGCGCTGAAATAATGCTTATAGGTGCCTCGAAGACGGTAGTTTTTCAGCATACCGAATTCTGTATTGACAGGCTTTTGCAAACGACAAGGTAAACAATTCTTGTTATTGTGGCAGGATGGGTCCGGCATTGCATCAGCTTGTAAGCTTGCCGGCCTCTTTATGATTAGGACTTTGAATTATTTGCAAAAAATGATAAAAATGTAGAAACTGCTTCAGAGAGGAGATGGGCTATGCCGTTTGATTTTGTGTTGCCCGATCTGGGCGAAGGCATTACAGAAGGAGAGGTGCGGAAATGGCTAGTCAAGGAAGGGGACGAGGTCGAGGAGCACCAGACCGTACTCGAGATCGAAACTGACAAGGCCATCGTCGAGGTTCCGTCCCCGAAAAAGGGGAAAGTGGCGAGGATCCGGAAGCATGAGGATGACGTAGTGAAGGTCGGAGAGGTTTTGATGACCATCGCGGAAGAAGGGGAGCCTGCGGAAGAAGAGGCGGAGAAATCGGAAAAGAAAAAAGAATCCGTATCCGTAGTGGGCGTTTTGCCCGAGGAGGAGGAAGAAGAAGTTCTTGCGACTCCCGCTGTAAGGTCCCTTGCAAAAGAACTGGGAGTGAATATCGAGACGGTCAAGGGATCGGGTCCTGCCGGGAGCATCAGGATGGACGATGTGAGGAGCGCGGCGGAAAAAACCGGAGGCGCTGAAAAGGAGGAGAGGCCTGAAAAACCTCAAAAGCCGGCTGACAGGCACGGTGAGACCGAACGGATCGCTCTTAAAGGATTAAGGAGGACGATAGCTAAAAATCTTTCGCTGTCCCAGAAGACCACGGCCTTTGTGACCGGGATGGAGGAAGCCGATATAACCGAATTGTGGGACCTGAGGGAGAGAGAAAAAACATCACTTAAGGAAAAGGGGATCCATCTTACTTTTCTTCCGTTCTTCATCAAGGCGGTCCAGCACGCCCTTTCCGAACATCCGTATCTCAATGCGTCTCTGGATGACGAACATGAAGAGATCGTCCTGAAGAAATATTTCAACATAGGCATTGCTGTGGATACACCGGACGGGCTTATGGTGCCTGTGATCAAGGACGCCGAAAAGAAGACAATTCTTGAGCTTGCGGAGGACCTTCAGAATCTGAGCGTCAAAGCCAGGGAGAGGAAGATAAAAATAGAGGAGATGAAGGGGGGGACCTTCACTGTCACGAACTATGGACATTTCGGGGGCACATTCGCCACCCCGATCATCAACTATCCCGAGACAGCGATCCTCGGGACGGGTAAGATCTCCGAAAAACCCTGGGTGAAAGACGGTCAGATTGTGATTCGAAAGATTCTCCCTCTTTCACTTACGTTTGACCACAGAGTTACCGATGGTGTCGATGCGTCGAAGTTCCTGACCAAGATCGTCAATTATCTCGAAGACCCCGCACTGATTTTTATAGAAAGCGCATGAAGACCGCGCTCGACTTTCTCTTCAACCCCCGGTCCATAGCGCTCATAGGGGCGGCCCATTCGGAAGAAAAGCTGGGGGGCATTCTGCTAAAGAACCTTCTGAAATACAAGGGCAGGATATATCCGGTGAACCCCAAATATGAAAAACTTATGGGCCACAGGGCCTATCCTTCAATCGCTGAAGTCCCTGAAGAGGTTGATCTTTCCGTAATCATGAGGCCGGCACCTGAAGTGCCGGGGATCCTCAGAGAGCACAAAGGCAGGGCTAAATCCGTGATCATCGTTAGTTCGGGCTTCTCGGAAGTCGGCGAGGACGAGCTTCAGGACGAGATAAGGAGAACGGGAAAAGAGGCAGGGGTGAGGATGCTCGGCCCGAACTGCATGGGCGTTTACAACCCTTACAGCGGACTCGATACTTTCTTTCTCCCCCCGGAAACGGTGAAGAGGCCCAAAAAAGGTAATGTCGCGATCGTATCTCAGAGCGGGGCATTCCTCCACTGTATCTTCGGGATCATGCGCAATGAAAAGATAGGGATATCCCGCGCGGTGACTTATGGAAATGCGGTGGATATCGACGAGTCCGATCTGTATGAGTATCTCGGCACTGACGGTGAAACGCAGGTGGTGGTCTCCTATATCGAATCCGTCGGGGACGGCAGAAGGTTCGTCGAGGCCGCGCAAAGACTGTCCCGGAAGAAATCTCTCATTGTGTTAAAATCGGGAAAGGGATCGAGGGGACAGGCCGCAGCCTATTCTCACACCGGCAGACTTGCGGGAAGCTATGAAGTCTTCAGTTCCATCCTCAGACAGTTCGATATACGGGAAGCCGGAGATTTCGATGAAATGACGGATACCATGAAAGCTCTCTCCTTCCAGAAGCAGGCAAAGGGTAACAGGGTGCTCATCATTACCAATGGCGGGGGATCCGGCGTGCTTGCGGCCGATGAGTGCATGAGACAGGGACTGGAAGTCGCGCCCCTACCGGAGGAGAAAATGGCCAATCTCAAAAAAAAGTTCCCCGCTTTTTACGGGGTGCATAATCCTGTTGATCTGACCGCACAGGTGACGGACGAGGATTACCGGACCGCTCTCGGAGAACTTAAGGAGGATTACGACGGCTTCCTTATCATAGCTTTGACCGGCCTCGCCGGCATTACCGAAGGCCTTGCGGATATCGTGAAGGATTTCAGAACAGAGACCGAGAAACCTTTAATTTTCCACACATCCTGCGGCTGCGGTGCGGGGATGCTGGTAAACCGGGTGGAAAGGGCGGGCATACCGGTCTATCTCTCGCCCGAGCGTGCCGTCAGAGGACTAAGAGCTCTCCTGAGGTAAATAGGGACACATCCCATTTTTCCCGGAACGGGAGCAACCGGCACTTGTCTATTCTGCAGTTTTTTTCCCGGGTCTGCCCGTCTTTTTCAGGGGCTTCTGCTTATCCCAGAAGGATGCTGAGGGAGCTTTTTCCCCTGTCAGGGCCTCGAACCAGTGAGATGAGGGCTTGTCCTGAGTCCTCTTGTATGCGCTTTGAATTGCATAGCGCAACTGATACCGATAAAAAGAAGGTTTTCGATAACGAGGATAGAGTTCCAGAAAATTTTCTATAGTCCTCAGCCTTTCGCCCCAGGACATGATGGACTCTGTTGCCTCTTCGAGAGGGATACCGGTCTCACGGCAGATGAGTCCGAAAGTATAAGCAATATTGTGGATGCCCGTTTCGGACTTCGGCAATACGTTCAGCAAAAATGCAAAAGTGTCCTCCGCCGCTTCGCTGTCTTTTTTCCCCGTGTTCGCCATTAAGACTCCAATTTACCTGAGGGTGGCAATCTTTACTGCCTCCGACTATCTGCTCTTCAGTGAAACGATGCCTTTAAGGATCAAAAGTATCCAGGGCGTTCCGTGTAAAAGAAGGTCAAACCAGTCTATAGGTCGAACGAGACGCCCCTTGAAGAGCATCTGAAGTTTTTCCACCACATGAGGAGGATTAAAGGGCGCAAGGCCGAGTGTCAGACACAGAATAATGACAACAGGCCATGATAATTGCGAAAAGAGTCGTTCCACACTGAAAGTATATCATGTTCAATGTCCTCATACTTCCCGCCATGCAGCAGTCAAGCCGCCTTTCGAATTCCGCCAGTAAGGGACCCAGACGAGAGAGACCGACGAGACGGCGATGTTTGTTTTTTTCGGCCTGATCGTATGCTTTTCGAGCGGCTCCGTGAGAGGGTCCGTACCCACCCTGATCTGTTCAGTTTCTTCCTCCAGCAGTTGCTGAAGGTCGGCCAGCCTTTTCCTCAGTTCTTCGACATTTTCCGACGCACGTTCAACGTCTTTCCCTTCCTTGAATATCCTTCCCGCACTCCGCGCCGTCGTAGCGGCTCTCCCAAGGGAAGACTGACTCATCTTTTTTCTGCCTGTCAGGACCGTGAGAAGGGTGGCCCCGAGGGAGATAACGGTCTGCAGTTTCTGCTGGCTCGACTGCCCCTTTTCGCGCTCCACGGCCTGTTCGGCCCGTCTGAGACGATCTTCGAGTGTCGCCATTCTCTCCGTATATTTTTGCCTGATCCTCCCGATGAGCGCGTCGCGCTTTTCACGCGATGCCTGTTGAAGACGGACCCTGAAATCGCGTTCTGATTCGCCTGGCTCTGAGACCATCGCGAGCGAGGAACTCCTGTAGAGGTTCAGTTGCCGGTTCCTGTACAGCCACTCTCTGAAAGTATTCGCCCACCTTCCATAATTTTTTTCGTTCGAGGCTTCAGAAGATAATTCCCCGAAAAGAGCCTCTGCTGCATAAGGCACTTTCTCCAGATCGTCCTCTCCCATTTCGGTCGCAGAAGCGTTGTCCCAGACGACACCGGCTGAAGCCAATGAATGCCGAGCGAGCAGGGAATAATCCTGTTGAACCGCGATCCCGGTTTTTGCATCGGTGTAGTAGATGCTTCCCGCCGCGAAAACCATAGGTTCATAATAGAGACGGGCGCCGTCGGGTTGTGTCACAATTACTGGAACGAAATACTGTGGAATTCCCGGCGGCAAAACTGGTCTTGAACTCGAGGGAAGCGAAACAGGCTTAGGCATTGTGACCAGTTCAGGAATGAAAGTTTTTGTCGTTTGAGCAGCGGCCGGCTCAGAGGGGGGAGGTATGGTTCGGGCCATTAATTGCTTGATCTGGTCCCTCGTAAGCGGTCCTCTGAGGTAGGACATTACCCAGCGTGACTCAAATACTACGGGTTCGTCCTCGTGGACATTGTTCATCACGAACACCCTCTGGCCGAGACCGGAGATGGTGCGCTCCATACGCTTCCGGTCGAAACGTATACCTGCACCGCTTCCCGCCCCTTCGAGACCGTCGAGGACACGTTCTTTGTCCCTCTCTGTTTGCAGTCTGCCGATAAACCACGTTCCCGTATTCGAGAGGCCTTTATAATCAAGATCAACAGGATTTTGCGTGGACAGAACGATCCCCAGTCCGAAGGCGCGGGCCTGCTTCAGCAGGGTAAGAAGGGGGGCTTTGGAAGGCGGGTTCGCCACGGGTGGAAAATATCCGTAAATCTCATCCATGTAAAAGAGTGTTCTGAGGCTTGTCGTTCCCGATTGATTACGCATCCATCCGAGGAGCCTTGTAAGGAGCAGAGAGACGAAGAACATCCTTTCGGCGTCATTGAGGTGTGCGATTGAGATGATCGAGACTTTAGGCTTTCCTTCGGCCGTATAAAGCATTCCGTCGATCTCGAGTGGTTCACCCTCGAGCCACGCAGTAAACCCCGGCGCAGCGAGGAGATTGTTCAACTTCATGGCAAGCGAAAAACGGTCTTTTGAGGGGAAAAAAGACTCGATGTCGAAAACCCCGATTCGTGCCACAGGAGGTGATTGGATTGCCCGGATTAAACCTGCGAGATCGATGCTCTGACCGCGAGTCCAGAAAGAATGAAGGAGTGTGGAAAGGAGGATATGCTCCCGGCTCTGGATGGGGTCGGCATCGACGCCGAGCAGACCGAGAATACCTGTAACTGTCGTGCCGATACGTTCTGAGAGCAACTCGGTATCGTCAATTACGACGCGCTCCGGTGCTTCAAAGGATTTGAGAACGGAAAGAGGCAAGCCTGCGATGCTGCCAGGTGTATAAATCACAAAATCTGCGGCATCTTTCAGACGGTGAATACGGGCCCCGTCTTGTCCCCAATCCGCAAGGCCTTTCTGCCATAACGCAGCCTGTTTCTTTGCGTATATATCAGGAGAAAGTCCTTTTTTCCGAGCATCATCTTCATTGATCCAGGGTAGAAAATCGGCCGGTTTCATTTGCGGGAAGGTCAGCAGAAGGTTCGCCATGTCGCCTTTCGGGTCTATGATGAGAGAAGGGATTCCATCTATGGCAGCTTCTTCGAGCAGGCCTATACAGAGGCCTGTCTTGCCGCTTCCGGTCATCCCTACGCAAACCGCATGGGTAACAAGGTCCCTGGAATCGTAAAGCAGGAGAGTATCCTTCGGCTTCTTCTCAGCGGGATCGTATTCGCGTCCGAGATAAAATACGCCCAGTTTTTCGAAATCCTGCATAAATGTCCTCCTGTTTAATTGGAGATATGCTTTTTTCAAGGAAACACAACAATAATGCCTGCTGCTCACATTATACTATTTTCGAAATCCTTCCGGTCGCATATACACACCGGCCAGGATGCTCTGTTTTTTTGGATAAAACTGTCTCTATGAGAAAGTGGATAAACTGTCGAATGCCGAGACGAACGAATTCGCTCACGTCGGAAATTCCTGCATGCCGGCAGGCAGGTGCTCAAACACTCTGTCCTTTCAGCACCGTTAATATTTCATCAATAAAATGGATTGAGGAAAAAACGGAACTTCGTCTGTGATGGCCGGCTGACGTATCTGGAAAAGACATATTTTGCATTCCGTCATTTTTTCCCGCACTCTTTAACTGCCAGGCAATTATAATTTATGTTCCGCCATGAAACTCTCGATCTTGGCAGCGTGCAGTTCCTCATCGGTCAGCATCTTGCGCAGAGTGCGGATGATGTCCGAATCGGTTTCCTGTGTGATCACTTCCTGGAAGTAACGTTCACCCATCGAGTATTCGATCCGGAGCGCCATGTCGAGGGCTTCTCTCAAAGAAAAAACCTCCTTCGTTATCTTCTTTTTTATTGAATCTACGAGTTTGAATGTCTCGTCGATCTCTGAGACGGAATCAGGGACGATGGAATTCGGTAACCCGCTGACAAGATGGTATCCCGCGAAAGTCAGAAGGATAGTTGTATGGTTCTCTTCGCTTGCCGCCAGATACGACCAGAATTCAGCCGCTTCCGGGAACATTCGGCTGAAAGAATGATAGATATCGGCCGTCATGGCCTCGATGGAAATACAGAGCTTCAGATTCTCAGTGATGTTCTTAGGCATGGAGTGCCTCTGATTCCGGCCGTTGTCCCGACCTCTTCGGCTCTCGATGTGTTCCCCGAACAAAAAGAAAAGGCCGAAATCCGCCAAGGCTTTTTTTAGGCGTCCTCCGGCCTGTGTTATTCCCCGTCATCGCTACACCCTCTCCGAGGGACTATCAAGAATACGGCTCAAAACCGCACAACGTGTCCCTGCGAGTGCCTCTTAGTTTTCTTTTATCATGAAGATATCACGATGTCAAGATATAATTTATACATAACTTATAAACAATAGTTTAGCGATAATGTAAAATATAATTTCAGCATTCACCTTACCACTTAAATGATATGAAGCTTGTCAGTAATGTCAGGAAGCGCCTGTGCACGACGGAAATACAGTCATTGACTTCGATGTGATTACGATATAACCTGAATTTAAGAAACCTGATGGAGAAGAAGTGTCTGATTCTTATCCTCCTATAAGCGACTACGGGTACATCGCCGACTGCCACTCGTCGGCCCTTGTCTCGGTCCACGGGTCGATAGACTGGTGCTGCATGCCCCGCCTGGACTCCCGGAGCTGCTTTGGCCGCATTCTGGACTGGAAGAAAGGCGGTTACTGCCGGATCTGCCCGCGGGACCGTTATGAAACTTCGAGGAAATACCTGGAAAACTCGCTCGTCATCGAAACAACGTTCAAAAGCGGCGAAGGTGAGGTCAGACTTCTTGATTTTTTTCCTATGCGGGAAGAAGGCGAACACGAACCGTACAGGCAGATCCTGAGAATAGCAGAAGGCATGAAAGGAAGTGTGAAAATCCTCGTTGAGATAGTTCCCCGCTTCAATTATGGCGCGATAAAGCCGTGGATAAGAACAAATGGGGACAATTCCTTTGTGGCAATCGGGGGAAGTGACGGCTTACTCATTTCGGGTGATTTTCATTTAGAGATCAGAAACCGGCACGGCCTTGCCGGCGAGGTCTTAATCGAAAAAGGACAGCGTTTTTATCTTTCGATGCTCTGGCGGAAGCCGGAAGACCTCGACGAAGGGCCGGTTGAAGTGCCCGGGACAACGGAATTGGACCGGCGTCTTGACGAGACCATGGAGTGGTGGCGGAAATGGTCTTCCCAGGGAAAGATTTCAGGCCCGTATGCCCCACAGTCTATGGTCTCGGCCCTCGTTCTGAAGGGTCTTTCCAATGCGCCTACCGGGGCTATCGCCGCGGCCGCTACAACATCTCTGCCTGAATCTCCCGGAGGATCCAGGAACTGGGATTACCGATTCACCTGGGTACGAGACTCAGCCTTTTCCGTCAGGTCTCTATGGGAGCTGGGGTTCGGAAAAGAAGCCGACGGGTTCAGGAGGTTTATTGAACGAAGCACGGCGGGAAGCGCCGACGAACTGCAAATACTCTTCGGACTCGGTGGTGAAAGACGGATACAGGAAGTTGAAATCGCGGAGCTTGAGGGCTACAGGGGCGCTTCACCTGTCAGGATCGGCAACGCCGCAAGGGGACAGGTTCAACTGGATGTGTATGGGGAGCTCCTTGACCTCTCATGGCGCTGGCATGACCTCGGCTATTCACCAGATGACGATTATTGGGAGTTTCTTGTCGAACTGATAAAAGGGACTGTGGAAAACTGGAAAAACCCCGACAGCGGGATATGGGAGATGAGGGGAAACCCACGGCATTTCGTTCATTCCAAGGTTATGTGCTGGTCCGCCCTGGACCGGGGTATCAAACTGGCCGGGGAACTGGGTAGAGAAGTCCCGTCGGACGATTGGATAAAGGTCAGAGACGAAATAAAGAGTGTGGTTGAAGAAAAAGGTTATGACAATGACCGCGGAGTTTTCATGCAATCTTTCGGAAATCCGAAAATGGACGCATCGCTTCTGCTCATTCCCCTTACAGGTTTTGTGGATTTCGGCGATGAACGTATGGTCAGGACCGTGGACGCGGTCAGGGATGACCTCTCGGAGGACGGACTGATCAGACGTTATAATCCTGAAGAAGACGGTCTGGAAGGGAAGGAAGGTGTATTTCTGGCCTGTTCTTTCTGGCTGGCGGAATGCCTGGCCCGACAGGGGCGGACTGAGGAAGCCCACGATGTTTTCCAAAGAGTCGTCTCCAAAGGAAACGATCTCGGACTTTTTTCCGAGGAGTACGATACCTCCTCAGGAGAAATGCTGGGTAACTTTCCGCAAGGTCTTACTCATCTCTCTCTTATTGCGGCCGCGGTCGCTCTCGCTGACGTGGAGAGCCAATCGAAAAAGCAGTGAGATAACATCAGTTTCTCCACTTCATTCGGCCACTTTCTCATCCCTGAGCCTCCTCGTCGAGCATCTCTTCATCATCTCCATCATAGTGTGCGCAATCTCGCGCCTTCAGCCATGCAAAGGTGTTGAATTCTCCGTTCGGCTGTCTGTGGAATTTGATACCTGGATGCATACCCCTGGCGCTCATCTCACACTCGGCGATTAATCCCTTATTGGATAGCCTCATGTGCGAGCAAAGTCCGCATGTCTTGACTGTCACGAATGTGTGTTTATCTCTTTTTGTCTCGTCCATTTAGTTGCCTTCCTCCGGGGATTTTCCACCCTGAACTATTTCGTTTATTTTATGGTACCATCTTTACCTGTCGTCCTTCCATAACCTGGCGAAAAAAATCAAACCGGCTTTGCAGGATTGCGGGTATCTCCCCGATGAAATAGATGACTCAGGAATTCCTTGTGCCGAGCTTCATTTCGTGAGACACACAAATAACGCTTATACTCACCGCTTAACAGAACCGTTCCGATCCCGTCGCTTTCCGGAATAAAGCCATGCGTTAAACCCGAAAAGCAGGATCGTGAAGACAAAGATCAGGATCGGAGAAAGTTCTATATAGATGATTTTTTCGAGATAGTGAATTATAAATGAGCCGGAATAGGAGAGGTCCGGCTCGTGGCGTTCTCTCAGCCAAAGTTCAAGGTGCGTGAGCGGACAATACCAACCGAATATCTGAATGACGAGGGCGAAGGCGAGGCCGGAAATATGAATAATTTTTGCGAACATATATCGTATTCCGAGACATCCGCCAAAAATCAGAAAGAGTATCCAGAGGAAATGCACGAAGACCGTAACATCGGCAAATATTCCATACATAATCCAGTCTATGTGATATGAGCGAAGATGGTAAACCCTTCTTCAGAAAAATTCTGGTTCGATATCTGCCATGGGAACTGAAAAAAAACTTTTTGGCGTGATAAAATAGCCTTTATGAGTCATGAATAAAAGTAAATAACGGGGGTGCAATGACAAAGCTTGTGCTTTTGAGGCACGGAGAGAGTGTCTGGAACAAAGAGAACATTTTTACGGGCTGGACGGACGTCGACTTGTCGGAGAAAGGTCGAGAAGAAGCGAAAAACGGCGGGGCCATACTGAAAAGCGAGGGCTTTGTCTTCGATGTTGCGTTTACGTC
>JBECKU010000248.1:0-4823 GCA_040235385.1 Candidatus Sulfobium sp.
GTGCTCGACGAGATGGACCTTATGTGGATACCCGTCCACCGTTCCTGGAGACTCAACGAAAGACATTACGGTGCCCTGCAGGGACTCAACAAAGCTGATACGGCCGCAAAATACGGCGACGACCAGGTGCTCGTCTGGAGGAGAAGCTTCGATATTCCTCCTCCCGCCCTTGAGAAGGGCGACGAGCGGTATCCGGGCAAGGACCTGCGTTATGCCGGCATAGAGGAGAAGGAGGTTCCGGTGACGGAGAGCCTGAAGGACACAATCGCCCGCTTTCTTCCGTTTTGGCTGGAGACGATAGCACCCGTTGTAAAATCCGGGAAGAAGGTCCTGATCGCGGCCCATGGTAATTCCCTCAGGGCACTGGTCAAATATCTCGACGATATCCCGGACGATGAGATCGTGAAGCTGAACATTCCGACGGGGATCCCTCTGGTATACGAGCTGGACGAAGGGTTGAAACCGGTCCGGCATTACTATCTCGGGGACGAGGAAGAGATCAAAAAGAAGATGCAGAAGGTCGCCGACCAGGGGAAATCCAAACAATAGGTCTTTACCCTAAGTCATACGCCGGCAGGGATAATATCCCGTTCCGCCATAACAGGTCACCGAGGGCTCTTTACGATTATTGACATTTGTCCGGATTTTATTCTATATAAAATTTATCTCAGGATCACATCATGAAAAATAAACAAGAGGTGGAAATATGAGTTCTCAGAAACACGAATTCAAGACCGAGGTCAAGCAGCTCCTCGACCTCATGATACACTCGCTGTATTCACATAAGGAAATATTCCTACGGGAGCTTATCTCAAACGCATCGGATGCGGTCGACAAGGCCCGCTACGAATCACTTACCGACAAATCAATACCGGAGGATACCGGAGAATGGAAGATCCGGATTACCCCCGATAAGGAGGCGGGCACTCTGACGGTGAGCGATAACGGGATTGGAATGACCGGAGCTGAGATCATCGAGGCCCTGGGAACGATCGCTCATTCGGGGACCAGGGAATTCCTGCAGGCGCTCCAGAGCAGGGAAGTGAAAGAAAATCCGGAGTTGATCGGACAGTTTGGGGTAGGTTTCTATTCCTCTTTTATGGTTGCGGACAAAGTTACAGTAAAGTCGAGAAAAGCGGGCAAGCAGGAAAAGGAAGGCGTCAGGTGGGAATCGGCGGCGGACGGGTCTTTCATCACTGAAGATATTCAGAAAGAAACACCGGGTACGGATGTGATACTTCATCTCAAGAATGAAGAACGGAAGTATCTCGAGGAATGGGAGATCCGGAATATCGTCAGGAAATACTCGGATTATATCGAGCATCCGATCGTCATGGAGGTCGAAAAGGAAAAGGACCTGACCGACACTAAGGGCGAGAAGATCAAGACAAAGGAAGAAGAGACCCTTAACTCCATGAAGGCACTTTGGCTGAAGGACAAGGCCGGGATCACGGAGAATGAATACAATGAGTTCTATAAACATGTTTCTCACGATTTCACGGACCCCGGGAAGGTGATACATTACAAATCAGAGGGGACATCCGAATTTACGGCGCTGCTGTTCATTCCTTCGAAGGCCCCCTTCGGGATATTTTATAAGGACTTCAAGATCGGTCCCACCCTGTATGTGAGAAGGGTCCAGATCATGGACCACTGCGAAGACCTGATCCCTCCTTACCTGAGATTCATAAAGGGCGTGGTGGACTCCTCTGACCTGCCTCTCAATATTTCGAGGGAAATGCTCCAGTCGAACCGTCAGGTCGAGGTCATCAAAAAGAGCATTACGAAGAGAGTCCTCGATACTCTCGCCGATATGAAGAAGGGCGAGTATGAAAAATATCTCGAATTCTATAAAGAATTCGGAAGGATACTGAAAGAAGGCATCCATTTCGATTTTGCAAAGAAGGAGCAGATAGCGGACCTTCTTCTATTCCTCTCGACGAAAACGAATGCGGGGGAATTTACGACTCTCGAAAAATATGTCGACGACATGAAGCCCGGTCAGGAAGAGATCTATTATATAACGGCTGCCTCAGTCGAAGAGGCAAAAAAGTCTCCTTATCTCGAGGCCTTCAGGGAAAAGGATTATGAAGTCCTGATAATGCTCGATGAGATAGACGATATCATCATGTCCGGTCTGCATGAGTATAAAGGCAGGAAATTGAAGTCCGTAATCAAGGGCGATATAAGCCTGGATAAAACCGCCCAGTCGGAGCGGAAAGAAGCGGAAAAGAAATTTGAAAAGCTGATCAGTCGAATAAAAGACCAGTTGAAGGACGAGGTAAAGGACGTTCGTCTCTCGGGCCGTTTGAAGGACTCTGCCTGTTGCCTGGTCACCCCCGAGGGCGGGATGGACCCCCAGATGGAAAAGATCCTGAAGGCCATGGGACAGGAAGTCCCCGCGGACAAGAGGATATTCGAGATCAATCCTGGCCATCAGATCTTTGAAGCGCTTAACGAATTGGTCGAAAAAGACGGCGATAATCCCAGAGTGAAGGAGTATATCGACCTCCTTTATGATCAGGCGCTTTTGCTCGAAGGATCAAAACCGAGAGACCCGTCCGGATTTGCAAAAAATCTCTCGAAGCTTATGGTGGAGAATACCGGGCGGAAGGATACATAGTTAGGCGCTTCGGTTCGATATAAATATTTGAACAAAAATGGAAGGCAATGAACCACAGAGACACCGGGACACGGAGAAAGTCTATTTTAAGCGGAAGTCAAAATGCAAAAGTCGGAATTCTGCGTTCTTTATTTTGCATTTGTTCTGTTCTTTGTGTTTCTGTGTCTCAGCGGTGGAAATTCTTTTTTGCCCCTGCTGTTCAGGGCTTGGTGTAAACAATGTGCGAATTTTGTACTGAACACGGCGACGGAAAGATCTGGTACAAGAATGCGGCCAATTACGCAAATGACCTCGTTGCCGATCTGGGACGCAGAAAATATATCGAAGATTTCTTCGAGACAACGATCAGGGACGGCTTCAGGACGCTGGGACGGCTTGAAGCCCTTTTCAGAAGAAAAGGAAGATTGCCCCAGGGGTTGAAACAAAAAATGGTCGAACGCGCAAAAACGGAGCATTTCGGCCAGGTCCTGCCCATGGAAGAGATCAGGGAGCTTATGCTGAAGGCGGCATCGGTAGTTCGGATGCCCTGTGCCTGCCGGTGGACCTCGCAAAAGAAAGAGGCGCGATGTTGCTACGGGATAAGCTACGGCCTTTCCCCGTGGTATGAAGGCCTGAACATGGAATATTTCGGTGAACCTGACAACAGGGGTCTGGAATCGCTCGATCCTGATGCGGCCGTCCGGCAGATGGAGGAGATGGAGAGGCAAGGTGCGGTCCATACGATCTGGACCCTCGTCACTCCTTTCATCGGTACCGTGTGCAACTGTTCGGTGAGGGACTGTCTCGCGATGCGAACCCTGTCGAACATCAACATCGAAACATTCGCCCGTGCGGAACACACCGCGGCCGTTGATGGCGCCTTATGCGACGGGTGCGGAGAATGTGCGGGACTATGCCAGTTCGGGGCGGTGAAGGCTGTTCGGGACGCGGACCGGACGATATCGATGATCGATCCGGCAAAGTGTTTCGGCTGCGGACTATGCCGCACCGGCTGCGGTGCAGGGGCGATCTCGATGGTCCTGCGGTAGGGACCCGCGATGCTTCAGGTCAATAATCTAACGAAGGCCTACGGCCGTCAGATTATCTTCGACAACGTAAGCTTCACTGTGAACGCGGGAGAACGGGTGGGGCTTGTGGGGAGAAACGGCCACGGCAAGACGACTCTCCTGCGAATGATCCGTGGGGACGAACAGCCTGACGAAGGCAGTATCACTGTTCCTTCCGGGTACCGGATCGGGTACCTTTCGCAGCATCTCCGTTTCAGCAGGGACACGGTCCTCGGTGAAACCTGTCTCGGTCTCCGGCATACCCCTGACGGGAAGGATGAGACATACCGTGCAGAGACCATCCTCAACGGACTCGGTTTTTCTTCGGATGATTTCGTGCGCTCTCCGCGGGATTTATCCGGCGGATTTCAGGTCCGGCTTAATTTGGCGAAGGTGCTGGTGTCTGAGCCGAACCTTCTTCTCCTTGATGAACCGACTAATTATCTCGACATCGTTTCGATGCGGTGGCTTGGCCGTTTCCTGAGTTGCTGGAGAGACGAGTTGATCCTCATCACTCACGACCGCGGATTCATGGACAGCGTAACCACCCATACAATGGCTATTCACAGGTGCGGGATAAGAAAACTCGCGGGGCAGACCGAAAAGATCTATCAGCAGTTGCTCGAGGAGGAAGAAATACACGAGAGGACGAGGATAAACGAAGAAAAAAAACGTAAGGAAGCCGAACAGTTCATCAATCGCTTCAGGGCTAAGGCCACGAAGGCAAAGGCTGTCCAGTCGCGCATCAAAGCGCTGGAAAAGCGAGAAAGGATCGAGAAGATCGCTGAAATAAAGGACCTGGAGTTTGAATTTTCATCGGCTGCGTTTACCGGAAAGATACTGTTGGAATCTGAAAATATCTTTTTTTCGTTTGACTCCGGGGAACCTCCGATCATAGGCGGCCTTAGTTTGACTGTCGGGAAAAAAGACCGGATCGCTGTCATAGGCAAGAACGGAAAGGGAAAAACCACCCTCCTGAAACTTCTCGCCGGTGAGTTATCTCCCCGAAGGGGCAGGATATCGGGACATCCCGATCTGAAGCTCGCGTATTTCGGTCAGACAAATGTCGACCGTCTCGATCCGCGGAAGACCGTTGAGGAGGAGATTATCTCAGTACATCCCGAATATAACCGAAGGGTCGCCCGGAATATCTG
>JBECKU010000251.1:0-3015 GCA_040235385.1 Candidatus Sulfobium sp.
AAGATATTCCCTTGTTGTCAAGAAATTTTCTGAGTGATGCAGCCGACAAACTCGAGACCGGGGAGAAAGAGCTCTCGAAGGACGCGCTCGCCTCGCTTTTAAATTACAACTGGCCCGGCAATGTGCGCGAACTTGAAAATGTCATCAAAAGGGCATGCGTGCTCTCGACGGGAACAGTGATCGAAAAAAAGGACTTGACCATCGATGAAGAAAATTCTCCGTCGATAAAAGAATTCCTTGAAGAAAAACTGAAGCGTTACCTGAAAGATATGACGAGGGTATCCAATTTTAATCTTCATGATACGGTGCTTTCCGAGGTAGAGAAGGCCCTTATATCAATAGTGCTTAGAGAAGCCAGGGGAAACCAGTTGAAGACCGCCAGGGTATTAGGTATCAACCGCAATACGCTGAGATCGAAGATAAGGGAGTATAAAATAAAAACTCCCAAATAAGGATTCTTTTCCGCAGCTTATAAATTTGACTTCATACTTTTACATTTTATAAGCTATTGTCCAGCGAAATTATGAAATTGTTCCCTAAAGAGATCGACTTCTTCGAGATATTTGACAGGGCGTCTTTGAACCTGACAAAGGCCGCTTCGCTTCTTGTCTCCCTCCTGGAAAACTTCGACGACATGGAAACGCGGACAAAAGAGATTTATGAGTCCGAGCAGGACGGCGACATACTGACTCACGAAATAATGAAAAAACTGCATAGGACATTTATAACGCCCATTGACAGGGAGGATTTACATGCCCTGGCATCGAGGCTCGACGATGTTCTCGACCTCATCTGGGGCGCTGTCGACAGGCTTTCCGTATTCAGGATAAAGGAATCTACAAAAGAAGCCGTCTCGATGTCGAAATACCTTCTTACCACTACTGAAGCCATGCACAAGGCTATTCATAAACTCAAGGAAAAAAATTACAGCCATGTCCAGGAATACTGCATCGAGATTAACAGGCTTGAAAACCGTATCGACAGGGTATTCAGGGACGCCCTCGGAAGCTTGTTCGATGACCTGAACGACCCCATCCTTATCATAAAATGGAAAGAGATATATGAGCATCTCGAGAATGCATCGGACCGGTGTGAAGATGTCGCAAATATTCTTGAGGCTATAGTGCTCAAACATGCCTGAAGTCATCATCCTCACCGTATTTCTTGCTATTCTCTTTGATATAAGCAACGGATGGAATGATTCTGCAAACGCCATAGCAACCGTCGTCTCGACTCGCGTCCTGACCCCGGCCAAAGCGGTCATGCTCGCGGCCGGCATGAACATCCTGGGTGCGTTCTTTACGACGGCTGTTGCAAAAACGATCGGCAAAGGAGTTGTCGATCCCAAAGCCATCACCGAAGTAGTGGTCGCGACCGCACTTTTTTCCGGGTTCGCGTGGAATACGGCGATGACCAGATTGGGGCTGCCTGTGAGCGCCTCTCATGCCCTGATAGGCGGTCTCATGGGTGCCTCGGTATCCTATGGAGGAGTGTCGATTCTCAATACTTCGGGACTGTCGAAGATCTTTATTTCCCTTCTCATTTCTCCCGTCTTTGGCATCTTGTTCGGATTTCTCCTCATGAAGTTCATCCTTAAAATATTCGGCACCTTCTCGGCAGGCGCCATTAACAGAAATTTCGGGAAGCTTCAACTCCTCTCGTCGGGGTTCATGGCTTTCAGTCACGGATCAAACGATGCCCAAAAAGTAATGGGGATCATCACTCTTTCACTTGTCAGCGGTGGATTTCTTACCTCCGTTGAGGTCCCTTTCTGGGTGATCCTGATATGCGCCCTTGCAATGGGCCTCGGGACCGCAGTGGGAGGGTGGAAAGTGATCAAAACCATGGGAGTACATATGTTGAAGCTCGAACCTGTTCATGGTTTCGCGGCTGAAACCTCGGCCACTGCCATCATTCTTGGGGCAACTCATTTCGGCCTGCCCGTAAGCACGACGCACGTGATCGCCACTACAATCATGGGAGTGGGCTCGACAAAAAGATTGTCCGCCGTAAGATGGGGGGTTGCGGGAAAGATCATCCTTGCATGGGTTTTCACCCTTCCCGCAAGCGCTCTACTCGCTTGGGTCATATGTAAGGCAGTAGTGCTGATTACGGGCTGATTTGATTCATCCTAAAAACCGCAGTTGACAGAACCGCCTTTCGCTCCGGATGCCCTTTCCTGCCGTTCCGGGCTCATGCCTTCTTCCTTGGTCGCTTGTTTGCCTCTAACACCTTTTTCCTCATGCGTACGGACTGGGGGGTCACTTCGACGAGCTCGTCCTCTTTGATGAATTCCAGGGACTGGTCGAGACTGAATATCCTTGGCGGAACAAGCTGAAGCGCCTCGTCGGCGCCGGAAGCACGAACATTGGTGAGCTTTTTTTCCTTCGTCACATTTACATCAAGATCATTGTCCCTGGAATTCTCTCCTATTATCATGCCTTCATATACGGCCGTATTTTCGCGGATGAAGAGCGTTCCCCTGGGCTGAAGATGAAACAAGGCATAAGTCGTTGTCTTCCCCGACCGGTCGGAAACGAGTGCACCCGTGGTGCGCTTCGATATTACGCCCTGCCAGGGCTCATATCCTGAAAACATATGGTTCAGAAGCCCTGTTCCTCTCGTATCGGTCAAGAACTGTGAGCGGAATCCGATAAGCCCACGGGAGGGTATCCTGAATTCGAGCCGCACCCTGCCATGGCCGTTGTTCTGCATCTTCTGGAGCATACCCTTTCTCATCCCGACCTGTTGCGTGACCACGCCGATGTATTCTTCCGGTATATCTATTACCAGAAGCTCCACCGGTTCGTGAAGAGAACCTTTAATCTCCTTTGTGATCGTCTCAGGCATGGAGACGGACAGCTCATAGCCTTCCCTTCGCATCATCTCGATCAGGATGGCGAGCTGAAGCTCCCCTCTCCCCATCACCTTGAAGGAGTCGGCATTATCGAAATCCACCTTGATCGCGACATTATAGAGAAGTTCTTTTTCAAGCCGCTCCCTCAGATTCCTGGA
>JBECKU010000255.1:0-10971 GCA_040235385.1 Candidatus Sulfobium sp.
GTGATTTTTTCCTCCAGGATCGTCCCATCGATGTCGTCCGCACCGAATTTTAGGGCGAGCTGTGAGATCTTTTCACCCAGCATGATCCAGTAGGCCTTGATATGATCGAAATTATCGAGCATGAGCCGGCTTACCGCGATCGTCTTTAGGTCGTCGATCCCTGAAGTGTAGTTACCCTTCATCTCAGTGTTCCCAGGGTGGTATGCCAGGGGGATAAAGGCCTGAAATCCCCCTGTGCGATCCTGAAGCGCCCTCAGCTTAATAAGGTGATCGACCCTGTGACTATAGTCTTCTATATGACCATACAGCATCGTAGCATTTGTCCTAATCCCTACCTTGTGGGCTGTTTCCATCACTTCGAGCCACCGCTCACCTGATATCTTTTCAGGGCAGAGCATGTTCCTCACCCCGGGATCGAATATCTCAGCGCCTCCACCCGGCATCGAATCGAGGCCGCTTTCCCTTAGCCTGGAAAGGGTATCGAAAAGAGGAAATCCGCCAAGTCCCGCCATGTAGTCGATCTCAACTGCAGTAAAGGCCTTGATGTGGAGCCCGGGAAAGCTTTTTTTAATGGAGGAAATCATGTTGAGGTAATGAGCAAAAGGCCAATCCGGATGAAGACCTCCGACAATGTGGACCTCTGAGATACCGCAAGGCGTAAGGGGTGAAGAGCGACGTGGAGAGCGTTTCCCTCCCTCCAGCTTCCGGATCATCTCATCAACTGTTAATTCGAATGCCCCTTTTTGCCCCTTCGACCTGCTGAAAGCGCAGAATCTGCAGCGGTTGACGCATATGTTTGTAGGATTGATGTGACGGTTCCTAATGTAATATGCCTTCTTACCGTTTTTCTTTTCGGCAACAAAAGATGCGAGCCTGCCCAGGAGAAAAAGATCTTCGCTTTCAAATAATTCAAGCGCATCGGCCGCGCTCAGTCGCTTGCCCGCCAGCACCTTCTTTTCAATCTTCCGGACCATCGTTCCATTATAAATCATATGGCCTGTGAAAGACCAAAAAGGGGAGTTTCCCCTCATTTCATTCTTTGTGAGTTCTTATCCGGTTTCTTGACGTATGCGGGTTTTCTATGGTATAAATTAATGCTCCTTGCTCTTTCTTTTGGAAAGGGCTTTAAGCCCTGCTGTTGCGGGGAAAAATCCATAAGGAGGTGTTCCAATGAACATCTACGAAAACATCGTGATCCTTGACGCGGCCCTTCCTGACGAAGAAATCAATACGGCGGTATCAAAAATCAAGGACATTATTACGAACTCCGGCGGTGAAATCATTACCGCAGAATCCTGGGGAAGACGGAAACTCGCCTACGAGATCAAGAAACACACGAAGGGGGTCTATTATCTCCTTATTTATAAGACACCTCCGGAGACGATCAAAAAATTGGAAGAGTTTTACAAGGTGTTTGATCCTGTAATCAAGTTTATGGTGATAAAGTTGGGGCCGAAACAGGTGAAACATCTCGAGAAAAGTCTGGAAGCGGCTGCGACCGAACCGGCCAAGAGCGAGGTATAAATGTTCAACAAGGTAATATTAATCGGAAATCTCACGAAAGATCCGGAACTGAGATACACCCCCCAGGGAACCCCCGTGGCCACTTTCAGGCTCGCGGTAAATTACCGGTATAAACAATCCGATGAAATGAAACAGGAAACAACTTTTATCGATATTGTGGTATTCGGGAGACAGGCTGAATCCTGCGGTCAATACCTGAACAAAGGGAGCTCCGCCCTGGTCGAGGGTCGGCTGCAGGAAAGGCGATGGGAATCCGACGGGCAGCAGAGGAGCAAGTTTGAGGTCGTAGCCCAGTCGGTCAAGTTCCTTTCTTCGAAAAGGGGGGGACCCCAGGAAAGCTCAGGGGAGAGCGACATCACGCCCCCTGATGAGACCACCGATCTGGAACCCTTTTAGGGTCAAAAAGTATATATTAATAAAAAAGGAGTCGAGAAATGGCATTTCAACATAAAAGATTTCAGAGAAGAAAATTCTGTAAATTCTGCGCCGACAAGACCGAGTTTATCGATTACAAGGACATCAGGCTTCTAAGGAGTTATTTGACGGAGAGAGGGAAAATCCTGTCGCGCAGGATGACGGGCACATGCGCTAAGCACCAAAGAGACCTCAGCGAAGGGATCATGAGGGCGAGGAATATCGCACTTTTGTCGTTTGTAGAGAAATAGAATGAGGATTCCCAAATCGTGGGTGCCGCTTCTGGCGAAAAGGATTTCCGAAAATCTCATTTCGAAGAATTTAGTGAGACCCACTGTTCCGCCCGATAAATTCATTGCGAAGACGGAGGAAATCATTACCGAGGAGCTTATGGTCGAGGACCGGCTGAATGAAGAGGTGCGGGAACTACTCAAGAAGCACGAATCGGATATCGAGCGGGGGCGGATGGATTACCGAAAACTCTTTGAGCTTACGAAACATAAACTTGTGAAGGAGAGAAATCTGGTCTTATGATGCTTTCGGAAGACAAGGTATCTCATCTCAGCCACATCCTGCTCAGAGAGCTCATCGCTCAGAACCTGGTAGAACTTGTCGAGGATGAAGCCTCGATAAGGCGTGAGATTAAACGAACGGTCATATCCGAGCTGAGGATAGGCGAAGAGATCGACCAGGTTGTCAGGAGAAAACTCCAGTCATTGTCAAGGAAACTCATGGAAGGCAGCCCTGAATGGGAAGTTTTATACAAAAAATATTTCAGGGAAGAGGAGATAAAAAAGGGAAGGGCTTCCGGATAAAGAGAGTCGTCCCTCTTTTTTCCCTTGTCCTTGTCTGGCTTGGTCTTGTATTTCATTTCCCTTTGCGGGAACCACTGCTCTGGTTTTCTCTGAGCGCGATAACCTCTCTCCTTTATATACTGGACCACTTCGTCGCCAGGCGGAAAGAAGTTTCCGTCGAATTTCTTTTTTCCCTGCTGATAGTTCTCGCCGGTACAATTCAATATCTGGGGCTCGTCTGGCTCAGGATGGCCTACTTTCCTGCCATGGTGGCGATGGCCGCTTTTTACGGCCTGGATACGATCATCCCCCTGGTATTTCTTCTTCCTGTCCTGGAACTGAATATTTTTTTGACGAAGGGTGATCTAAGGGAAGAGGCAGGGTTCCTCTTTTTTGCGGGCCTGACGGGCGCGGCGTCTTCATTCCTTTTTCAAAAAATCAGAAAGGAGAAGGAAAGGGCGGTTTCATCGCTGGCGGAGCTCAAGGACAATGCCAGAAATATCACCCTTGATGCGGGGATGGAGTCGCTCAGCAACGATGAGATAATGACTCACCATTTCGCGTCCGTTTTAAAAACGGATGAAGAGATCAGGGACCTCCTGCTTACGGCCAAGCACTCGGTCTTCGCCGATGCGGCGAGTCTTTTTATGTCCCATAATGACAGTTATGTACTCAGATGCTCCTCTGAAGATGACGAGAGTTTTATCGCAACAGGCAGGGGTGTCGTCCCGCAGACCATCAGAGATAAAAAAACGATATCATACGGTGATCTGAACGAGAAGGATATCGATCCCGGCTACCTCAAAAATAGTAAAGTAACTTCTCTGGTAGTTGCGCCGGTCCTTGGCGGGTCTGCAGTCGTAGGAGCACTCGCCGTTGACAGCTCGAGGTATCAGGCGTTCAGCGAGACGGAAAAGAATACAATCGGAATGTTCGCCCTGAACCTTGCGCGGGTGTTGGAGCGGGAAAGAATATATATGATGATCAAACGGGATATTTTTGCGCTTACGGTATTCAGGGAAGAGAGTTCCGATCTCGTCTCTTCTCTGAATATCGATATACTCACAAGGAAGTTGTGCGAAGCCGCCGTGAAGATTGAGCGATCGGACGCCTTCTTCTTCATATCTGAGGGGAAAAAATTCAGGCTATTCCATTCTCCCGAGTCCTATTCGATAGGCATGAAACTCTTCGATTTCAAGGGCACGGTCGTCAATATGGCCCTGGAGAACATGAATCCATTCTATGTCAGGGACATGACGGATTACCGGATACCCGGGATGCCCTTCAGGACGGGTGACGTCCGTTCGATGATGATCATCCCAATGATGTACGAAAGTACTCTTGTGGGAATATTCGTGATGCTTTCCGACAGGAAGGATTTTCTTGATCCGTTTCAGGTTAATATGCTCAAGGTAATGTGCAACCAGGCCGCCATGTCCCTTGCGAACGCGAGATTGCATAGTGAAATTCAGCAATTGGCGACAACGGACGGTTTGACCGGCCTGTTCAACCACCGGCTATTTCAGGAGAAGCTTTCGGAGGAATTGAAGAGGTTGAACAGGTTTTCGGAGCCTGTCTCTCTTCTTCTGGCTGATATAGACTACTTCAAGAAAGTCAATGATAGTTACGGTCATCCGGTCGGGGATTCCGTCCTCAGGGGCGTTGCGGAAATCATAAGGGAGACCGTTCGTGAAGTAGATATCCCTGCCCGGTATGGAGGAGAAGAATTTGCCGTCATTCTTCCCGGCGCCGATACAGACGGGGCTAATATCATAGCCGAGAGGTTGAGAAAAACGGTCATGGGCAGATCCTTTTCTTCGGATGAAGCGGTCTTCAAGGTTACGCTCAGCATAGGGATCTCCACATCGCCCGCCGACGCAGGGGATAAAGAAGGGCTCATCGAAAAAGCGGATCAGGCCCTGTACCACGCAAAGCATAATGGAAGGAATCAGAGCGCGTCCTGGAGTAGTGTAAAATAGAGCATGAGAAGTTTTATCATCACCGTCAGTGACGATGAACTGCGAAGGGAAAAGGCGAAAGCAAGGATCATCAGGCAGTCAAAGTGGTGGAAAAGACGGCGGTCGGAAGGCGTCTGTTTTTATTGCAGGAGAAAATTTCCTCCAGGTGAGCTCACGATGGACCACTTGGTGCCTCTGATCCGTGGAGGGAAGTCGTCGAAGGGCAACATCGTCCCGGCCTGCAAGGAATGCAACAATAAAAAGAAATATCTGCTTCCACTGGAATGGGAGGAATATCTCGAGAGTCTGCGTGATGAGGAGGAATGAACTTTTCGGATTGCCTTAACGTTAGAGAAGACACCACATTCAAAAGGAGTATAAGAGAGTTATGACAAGATTAGTATCGATTATCGTTCTGGCATGGTATTTAATATGTGCGGGCGGCGTTGGTTTTTCGGAGGAGTTGTTCGGTGCACAGCACTATTTCGATGAAGGAAATGCGAGTTTCAATGAAGGTGAATACAAAAAGGCCATCGAGTA
This sequence comes from Candidatus Sulfobium sp., assembly GCA_040235385.1. Lineage (GTDB taxonomy): Bacteria > Nitrospirota > Thermodesulfovibrionia > Thermodesulfovibrionales > UBA6898 > JBECKU01. The sequence goes on from JBECKU010000255.1 coordinate 5,231, forward strand.
TTACAGCCGGGCTTTGGCCGTTGAGCCCTCTTTTGCCGATGCATATCACAATCGCGGACTGTCATACTACAGAAATAATGAGTATGACAAGGCAGTCGGGGACTTCAACAAGGTCATAGAACTTTCCGGCCCTGAATCCAGGATCTATAACGACCGGGGACTCGCTTTGCTGAAAATGGGCAGATACGAGGATGCGATCCATGACTATAATGAGAGCATCTCCCTCGATCCGAAAAACCTTGACGCCTATCATAACCGGGGGATTGCATATGCGAATACGGGTAGATATGATGAGGCGATACAGGATTACAATAAGGTCCTGGATTCGCGGCCCAGGGACGTCAATGCCTACATTTCCAGAGGGGTCGCGTTTGTGAAAAGGGGAATGGCGGACTTCAGCAAGGCCTGCGGGATGGGAAATAAGATCGCCTGCGAAAACTTAAAAGAGCTCTCCGAATGACGATGGTTATTAAAGAACTGAGAATAGTCTGTACATTATTGGTGGTCATTGACCCGAAAAAAGACTAAAAAAGCCCTATTTTGAGGCCATTAATAATCGAACCGCTCAGTCGAGTTGTGTATCGTCGCGGAGTTCTTCGTAGAACTGCCTGAGATCCGGAAGTTTTTCGGCGGCCATCGCCTTCATCCCGCTCCTTGGATGCTCGTCCAGTATGCCTGTGATCATATAGGGGATATGATAACCCCATTCCACCTTCGCTTTCAGCGGGATAAAAATTTCCTGAATTACCTCGAAAATCGGTCTGATGTCGAACTTCGGGTTCTTGAGAAAGGACAGGAGGAGTTCCAGCGGACAGTTGCCGGCGCCCCTGCCCATCCCGTAAAGTGTGGCATCGATGCGGTTGACTCCGGCGATAATCGCCTCTATAGTATTCGCAAAGGCCAGTTGCTGATTGTTATGGGCATGGATTCCGATCTCTTTTCCTTCCAGGGCTTCAAAATATTTTTTTGCAAGAAAATGGATTTGTTCGGAATACATCGATCCGAAACTGTCCACGATATATACGACCGGAACGCGGCTCTTTGCCAGGTCTTCCAGAGCTTCATCAAGATCCCGCTCCAATACTTTGGATACGGCCATGACATTGACGGTAGTTTCATAGCCCTTATCAATGCACTGGTGGGCAAGGTCTATAGCCTTGTCTGTCTCCTTGGCGTAGCATGCCACCCTGATCATATCGAGAATGCTGTCTTTTTTGAGGGGGATATCTTCGGGATCGATGCGTCCGATGTCCGCCATGGCAGACAACTTGATCCCGCTCTCGCCGTCTCCCACTACTCTCTTCAGGTCCTCCTCCGTGCAGAACTTCCAGTCCCCGTTTTCATCTCTCGAAAAATATTTTTCAGAAGACTTGTATCCTATTTCCATATAATCTACTCCGGCCTGAGAAAGCGCGAGAAAGACCTTTTTTACGAAATCGTCGCTGAACTGCCATTTATTGATTAACCCGCCGTCGCGGACGGTGCAATCCAGGACCCTGATCTGTGGACGGAACATACTTCATTACCTCCGGAAAATAATCCCTTTCGCCCGGTGAGGGTTTCAAGGGTAAATGCAATTATACACAAATTTCACAAGCTAAGGGAAGGGCTGCTTTTCGGCACGCCGGACTCCGCTTTCCGAACAAATTTTTTTGCGATCTCCTCAATGGATGCCCAATCGCCTGAGGCGACCAGATCACGCTTGATGATCGCCGACCCGACCAGTACGCCGCCGGCTTTAGCGGCAAGGTAACGCCCGATATTATCCAGGGTGACTCCTCCGCAAAGGAGATACTTAATAAAGGGAAAGGGACCCCGTACGGCTTTGAGAAAATCAAGACCGCCGATCTCCACAAAGGGGAAGAGCTTTATGATATCCGCCCCGGCACGATGAGCGCTATAAATCTCAGTCGGTGTGCAGGCGCCGGGAATGGATATGGCACCCTCTTTTTTTGTAAACTTCACTACGTCTTCGTCAAAGTTCGGGCTTACGATATATTCCGCCCCGGCAGAGAGCGCCTTTTTTGCATCGGTGACGCTAAGCACGGTGCCGGCCCCGACAGAAATTCCTCCCGCGCGACTTATTTGCCTTATCACCTCGTCGGCTTCAGGCACTGAAAAAGTAATTTCAACGAACCTGATGCCCCCTCCGATGCACGCCTCGGCAGCCTTTAAAGCCTTTTCCGCAGCATCGGTGCGAACTGCCACCATCAGTTGATGTCTTGCAAGGCTGTCAAGGAATGTCATTGATCTCCCAAGTTGCTACTTAGTGTCCAGCCTATTTTTGTGATTCAAGTAATGTATACATATAATCTATTTAATCCTCGAACCTTCCTCTACGTCCTTCTCGGGAACGAGGATAACCGGCCCGTCAGAGCCTGCGGCCGCGAGGAGCATCCCGTTTGATTCTACGCCCATGAGTTTTGCAGGCTGGAGGTTTGACACGATTACTATCTTTTTGCCGATGAGGTCTTCCGGACTGTATGTTTTCCCGATTCCCGCAACGATCTGCCTCCGTTCACCCGTTTCCACTACAAGTTTTATGAGCTTATCGGATTTCTTGATCCTTTCCGCATCGATGACTTTTCCGATCTTGAGCTCGATCCGGGAAAAATCGTTTAAAGAGATAAGGTTTTCCCCGGTTGTTCCGCCGGACTTTTTTGCGGGGGCCGGCTCCTCACCGGTTTTCTTTTCGATCCGGGGGAACAACTGGTCGGATTTAGAGACATTAATTTCGTAAGATGGCGTCCATTCCCACCTGAAAATACCGGGAAAAGACTCTTTTTCCTGCCCGGCCGCCGATATGCTTGCAAGCGCTTCTTCCGCCAACGACCTCATTCCGATCTGTTCCCAGATCTTTTTTGCGCTTTCTGGGATGAAGGGGTAGAGAGAAAGGGCCACTATTCTGAGCGAATTCCACAGGTCATACATTATTCCCTTGAGAGCGCCCGGATCGTTTTTTGCGATCTTCCAGGGTTCGGTTTGCGCAATATAATTATTTGCTGCCCTGATCATTTCCCATATGTGATCGAGGATTACATTGAAACGAAGGTGAGCCCAGTTCCGCTCGTCATTTGTGCCTGCGATGGCTGCAATGCACTGCAGGGCCAGGTCATTTGATGCTGTAATGTCTCCCGAGGGCTGCTCAATCCTTCCTCCGAGATACTTTTCCGCCATCGTGAGAAATCGGCTGAGGAGATTTCCCAGATCGTTGGCCAGGTCGGTATTGATCCGGTTAACGAAGGCCTCTTCAGAAAAATCTCCGTCGAGGCCGAAAGGGACTTCCCTGAAAAGAAAATATCTGAATGCGTCCGCACCGTACTTGTCGACGATTACGATAGGATCGACGACATTCCCGACTGACTTCGACATTTTTTTCCCGTCGACCGTCCACCACCCATGGGCGAAGATGTTTCCGGGAAGAGGGAAATCCAGCGCCATGAGCATAGTAGACCAGTAAACGGCATGTGTGGTCAGTATATCTTTCCCAACCAGATGATGGGATGCCGGCCACCAGAATTCCCCAACCGGCGCCTTTTCAGCATCCGGCACGAGGTAGCGCGTGGCGGAAAAATAGTTTACCAGAGCATCGAACCAGACATAGGTAACAAAGCGATCGTCGAAGGGGATAGGGATACCCCAGGAGAGTCTCTGCTTCGGCCTCGAGATACAAAGGTCGCCGAGGGCGTTGTTTCTCAAAAAACCCAGGACTTCGTTTATTCTCGTCTCAGGAAGTATGTAATCGGGATTGCTTTCGATCTCTGCGATGAGCCTTTCCTGATATTTCGACATAAGAAAAAAATAGTTCTCTTCCTCGATCTCTTCGACGGGCCTTCCGCAATCCGGACATTTACCCCCGAGCAGGTCTTTTCCCGTCCAGAACCGCTCGTCGGGCGTACAATACCACCCGGAATAGGACCTTTTTTCTATTTCTCCCTTGTCCCAGAGTCTCTGCAAAAGTCCCTGGACCGTCCTGATGTGTTCAGGATCGGTCGTCCGTATAAAGGCGTCGTTCGAGATGTGGAGTTTTTCCCACAGGTCCTTGAAATTTCCGACCATTAGATCGGCATGCTCCTTGGGCGACCGCTTTTTCTCCTTCGCCGCTTTCTCGACTTTCTGTCCGTGTTCATCGGTACCCGTGAGAAAGAAGACCTTATTGCCGAGGATTCTGTTCCGCCGGGCGAGGATATCCGCGGCAACGGTGGTATATGCATGACCGATGTGCGGTATATCGTTCACGTAATAGATGGGTGTGGTGACGTAGAATTTTCTATTCACTCTTTTTTGACCTCTTCCTGTACCTTCTTCTTCTCCTCCTCTTACGTCCCGATCCATCCTTCTTCTGTGCGGCGGTTTTTTCATCGGAGCGAATTGCCGGCTCGACAGAAGTCGAGTTCATCGCACAGCATATGATTTCGGAGCTGCTTCCTTCTTCATCCGTCAGTGGCGGCTCCATTTCCCGGTCCAGTGGAAGGGGTTCGTTTTTACTTTCGGGGGGAGAGGCCAAATCGGACCCTTCATAATATTCATATCCGAGGCAGCACATCAGCCTTCCGCAGATACCCGACAATTTACCGGTATTGAGCGTCAGGTCCTGTTGCTTTGCCATCTTTATGGAGATCGGCTCGAAAGAGGTAAGAAAAGATCTGCAGCAGAGCTCCTTGCCGCACAAACCGAGACCCCCGACCAGCTTGGCCTTGTCCCGAACGCCTATCTGGCGCATCTCGATCCTCGTCTTGAATTTCGCGGCCAGGTCTTTCACCAGCTCCCTGAAGTCGATCCTGCCCTCGGCAGTGAAATAGAATATGATCCTTTTTCTGTCGAGTGTGACCTCCGCGCACACGAGTTTCATGGGCAGACCCCTTGCCATGATGCGCTCGACACAGAATGCCCTTGCGTCCCGGACGAAAACCTCATTGTCCGCCTGTTGCGTGATGTCTTCCTCGCTCGCTACGCGAAGGACCTTTTTCAGTTCCTTCTGACTTTCAAGCCGACGCGGCCCCACAACGACATTCCCGATGCTCAGACCGAATTCGGATTCAACTACAACCCGGGCACCTTCCGGTGCTTCCACGCCGTTTATCTCGAAATCATATATCTTTCCGCAATTCTTGAATCTTATCCCGACAACTTCAGGCACTTTCCGTCAACAATTCCTTTCTTAATAACGATGCGGTATAGTTCCAGGTAATGGACTTATTCAGATTGAACAGTAAATATTTCTTTAAGACCGTGATCTCCTCGAATATGTGTATTATAACTTTTACATCCAGAGATTTGCTCAGACTCTTTAGCTGTTTCCCCTTATCGGAGAGGAGAAGGCCGGCAGAATCTCCGGATATTTTCACTACAGCCAGGTCACGCAGAAGGATAAGCATGTAATCGAACCACTTCTCCATATCTTCCCTCGAAGACCAGCCGTCTTTTTCCGAATGCAGCATGCCCCGGAAGAGGCCGAAAAACCAGGTTTCCTCTCCTACGAAGTCGGCCGAAAGTGCGACACCGGGCCTTCCCATCGAGAGGCGGCAGAGGACATCGATGTTGTCTTCCGGTATTTTCCCTTCAAGGACCTTCCTGCACTCTTCGGGCGACAGCGGTGTGAAATTCACGCGGGAACATCTAGACCTGATCGTTGCAGGCAGGGTTTCCGGGTTCGAGGATACGAGTATGATAATGCTGTCTCCGGGGGGTTCTTCAAGCGTCTTGAGAAAAGCGTTTGCTGCGGAGCTGTTCATCGTTTC
>JBECKU010000002.1:0-2527 GCA_040235385.1 Candidatus Sulfobium sp.
CAAACCTGATATAATAAGAAAAAAGGAGGTGTTGAATATGGCGGACATTGTGAAGAAGGTAGCGTACTTTGCGATGGATGTTCCGAACAAGCCCGGTGAGGGCGCTCGCGTGCTGGGGGCTTTGGCGGAGGCAGGCGTGAACCTGTTGGCATTCACGGGCTTTCCAAGTGGCAGGAAGGCGCAACTCGATATTATCCCGGAAGACGTGGCAATCTTTAAGAAAGCCGTGAAGGCCACAAAAATGAAGACCCGGCCGCAAAAATTCGGGTTCCTGGTGCAAGGAGATGACAGGAAAGGGGCCGTGGCAGATCTGCTCAAGATACTGGCGGAGAAGAAGATTAATGTTACTGCCGTAGACGCTGCGTCAGCCGGCGCAGGCCGCTATGCTGCAATCCTCTGGGTTGAGTCCAGGGATGTGAACAAGGCAGCGAAGGCTCTTGGGGCGAGATAGAGTTCAAGTGTACCTGAAATGAACATGTCGGGCAGGTTTCCCTGTCTGATCGCGGCAGGGAGATAACGATGCATTTCCCCCATATCTTCCAGGAAGGAAGGATCGGCAGCGCCGCCCTGAGAAACCGTCTTATCATGTCTCTGTATCCCACGAAGTATTCCACCGACAGCAAGGTCAACGAAAGGATGCTCGGGTTTTACCGCGAGCGGGCGCGCGGCGGCGTAGCCATGATCGTCCTTGATTGTCCCTGCCTGGACTATCCGAACGCATATAAAGGGCCGAACGAGCTTCGCTTCGACGCGCCGGAGTATGCGGACACCATCAAGGTCCTTCTCGAAACGATCCACGCTGAAGGGGCGAAGGCATTCATGCAGCTCAATTATCCGAAAGAGCGTATCTTTGACCATGAAATCCCCGGATCAAAACAGAAGGGCGACTCGTGGGTTGCATCTCTCGTGCAGATCATGACTGCGGCCGGGGCCTACGAGGTCATCGGGGTCATGGCAAATGGAGCAAAGAGGGCGCGTGAACTGGGGTATGACGGGATCGAGGTTCAGGCGAGCTACGGCGATTTCATCTCGCAGCTTCTTTCGCCCCTTTCAAACAAAAGGATGGACGAATTCGGCGGCAGTCCCGAAAACCGTACGCGTTTTCTCATAAGGCTTATTGAAGCGGTCAAAGAGAAAGCGGGCAAGGATTATCCGGTGATGGTGAAGCTCACATGTGACGAATTTGTCGATGGAGGACTGAGGCTGAATGACACGACGGTAATCGCCCGGCTCGCCGAGCAGGCGGGTGCCGATGCCATCCTTGCGTCGGGAGGGAATAAGGCGACCAAGCATATGACGGTCCCCTCGCACTATCTTCCACCGGGCGTTCTGATTCACCTTGCCGGAGGGATAAGAAGGGCGGTTGCCATACCGGTCATCGCGGTCGGGAAAATCAACACACCGGAGCTGGCGGAAAAGGTAATCCGGGACGGCGACGCCGATTTTGTGGCCATGGCCCGACCACTCCTCGCCGATCCCCATTTCCCCGTTAAGGCTCAGGCGGGAAAGACCCGGGAGATACGCAGATGCCTCTACGACCTTGAAGATTGTGCCGAGAAAGGTGTCAAAGGTATCGGCAGAACCTGTGCCATGAACCCTTTCTCGGGGCAGGAATACCGGTTGAAGCTCACGAGCGCTCAAAGGAAGAAGAGAGTCGTAGTCGTAGGCGGAGGCCCTGCAGGCATGCAGGCCGCGGTGCTGGCGAGCCAACGAGGGCATGAGGTGGTTCTGTATGAAAAGGACGGTGCTCTCGGAGGGCAGTTGAGAATCTCTTCTATCGCTCCATGCAAGGAGGAGATGGAAGCGGCGCTGCGGCACATGAAATATATGCTTGGCAAGACGAACGCGAAGGTTATTTTGCACAAGGCTCCCACAAATAAGGAGATCCTTTCTCACAATCCGGAAGTAGTAATCGTCGCCCTGGGGTCGAGGCCCGATATTCCGAATGTCCCCGGCATAGACCTGCCCTCAGTGTATGACGTCAGAACGATCTACGGGGACGCCAGCGATCTCGGAAGGAACGTGGTCATCGTCGGCGGCGGTGATATCGGTTGTGAGACAGCGGACCTTCTCGCAGAGAAAGGCATGAGTGTCACCATCGTTGAAGCCCTCGAAAAGGTGCTCCACAGGATGGAAGAGATCCCAAAACAGGAACTGCACAAAAGACTCAAGAACAAGAACGTTACAATCCTGACAAGCACAAAGGTGACGGCTATCGAGGCCGGGAAGGTCATCGTCGATACCGAAAACGGCATCAGGAAAGAATTGTCGACTGACTCGGTGATTTTCTCCACTGGCTCCGTCTCTGCGGATTCCCTCGCTGAAACTCTCAAAGGACTTGTAGCAGGTTTATATGGTGGGAGACGCAAAAGAACCGGCTAACCTCGGCGCAGCGCCGAGAAGTGCAACTGCCGCAGCCCTGGCGTTATGAAGGCTTGCTGGGACAATTCTCGCCTGGTGTTTGGAGCCCTTGGTTGCTTTCTCACTGTAGCCGATTTTCTTTAAGTACAAAGGCTCTGACAGACAG
>JBECKU010000048.1:0-11545 GCA_040235385.1 Candidatus Sulfobium sp.
TAAACCGTATTTCCGTTTTTTCAGGATCGAGTACTTTGAATACCTGTGCCTTGTAAGTCTCGGCGTCCTTCATTACCTCGTCTTTGGTGAGGGGCTTTCTCATCTCGCTCTTCCCAGACGGGTCGCCGATCATGCCGGTGAAGTCCCCGATCAGAAAGATTACCTGATGACCCAGATCCTGGAACTGCCTCATCTTTTCGAGAAGGACGGTATGGCCGAGATGGATATCAGGTGCGGTGGGATCGAATCCGGCTTTTATAATAAGAGGTTTATTCTCCTTAAAAGACCTTTCCAGCTTCCGGAGGAGTTCCTCTTCGCTGATGATCTCGACGGCGCCCCTTTTTATTGTTTCAAGCTGTTTTTCAGGCATTAACATAGAAAATATCATACCCTCTGGACTCAACCCCCGTCAATTTGCCCGCCACGCCGTGGCTTGCCGATAATCTCGGGAACTGATATCCTTATTGCAGCCGGAGGAGAGATATGAAAAGTTATCGCAAAGAATTATGGTTCGAAGTTCCTGCAAGGCGGGCCTTCATAAATATCACTCCTGAAGTCGAAGCCTGCCTAAAGGAAAGCGGTATCAGAGAAGGGCTGGTCCTCGTTAATGCCATGCACATTACCTCTTCGGTTTTTATCAATGACGACGAATCCGGTCTCCACCATGACTATGATGTCTGGCTGGAGAAACTGGCGCCCCACGAGCCTGTCTCCCGGTACCGGCACAACGTAGGGGAAGACAATGCCGATGCGCATATGAAACGCCAGATAATGGGGAGGGAAGTTGTTGTAGCCGTCACAAACGGCAGGCTCGACTTCGGAACATGGGAAAGGGTATTCTACGGTGAGTTCGACGGCAGACGCAGAAAGCGCGTGCTCGTCAAGATAATCGGGGAATAATTATCTTAACTCGCTGGAGCTCGAATCAAAAAGAGTTTTTCACCACTGAGACACGGAGGGGACAGGATTAAAGCAGATCATAAAGTTCTTTTCTCCGTGTCTCAGTGTCTCTGTGGTTTATATTTTCTTTATCCGGTAGATATGGATATCCCCGGTAAGTTAAAATAATCCGTTTATGCGCACGCTCTTGTCCGAATCCTTAGTAAAGCCGGGCTTAAGCACTCCTCTGAAAGAAGGAGATGACCTGATCCGCGAGTGTTATGAGCAGTCAGTCCGGTTATTGAAGGAGAATTCGAGACCTTTCGGCGTCATCGCCGCCAGACAGAACGGCTGTGCCGAGAAAAGGAACTATGCGAGCATCTTCGGACGTGACGCGTCAATCTGTGCGCTCGGAATGACGACTTCACAGGATGAAGAGCTTCTCAGAACAGCAAGGGAAAGCCTGCTTACCCTCGCCGGAAAACAGACCCCCCAAGGCCAGATCCCCAATTACGTAAAGCCGGAACGCGGCGATGTCGATTTCTGGTATCTCGGATGCATAGACGCCACGCTCTGGTGGCTCATCGCCGTGAATCATTATGATCGCCTCGTCCCCGGGGAATGTTTCGCGGAAAGTTTGAAGGTCGAGATCGGGAAGGCGCTCTGCTGGCTTCAGGCCCAGGAGCATCAGGGTCTTTTCCTCCTCCAGCAGAACGAGGCGAGCGACTGGGCGGACATTATGCCCCGATCTGGATTTGTGCTGTATTCAAATGCGTTATGGTACTACGTAAAAAGTATCTTTGGGATAGATACGGCACTTGAAACGAAGAAATTTTGCAATCATTTGTTTTACCCCTTCGGGAATGAAGTCCCGTCTTGCCGGAGGACGAGGGTTCTCAGACATTATATACGGAATGATGAAAAGTGCAGAGACTATTATCTGAGTTTCGTGAATCTTTCATTCTGGGGGGAGGAGGGGGATGTGTTTGCGAATATTCTAGCTCTCCTGGCCGGTCTCGCGGATACATCGATGGCCTCGCGGATTGTCGATATATTACTGAAGAAGGGGATCAATATGCCTTTCCCTGTCCGTGTTGTCGCTTCCCCGATAGGTAAGGACAACCCCGGCTGGCGCCAGTATATGGGGCGTCACAAACAGAACCTCCCCTACCGGTATCACAATGGAGGGATATGGCCGTTTGTGGGGTGTTTTTGGTCGGTCCTGCTGGCTAAACTCGGAAAGAAGGAGATGGCCTGGAAAGAATTGAGACGTCTCGCAGAAGTGAACAGTCTGAACGACTGGGAGTTCAACGAATGGTATCACGGCAAGACCGGTAAACCTATGGGCATGGCCGGTCAGTCCTGGAATGCAGCAATGTTTATTCTCGCATACCATTCGCTCTCGGGTGATGTCTCCTTCATGTCCTGATTCTGTTCCTTACCCAACCCTTCGAGGTCGAATATGTGTGGTAGTATATTTCTTATCAGCATCTCTTGAAAATGATGAAAAAGATCGCAATAACCATGGGAGACCCCGGAGGGATCGGACCCGAAATTGTCGCCAAGGCTTTTCATGCCGGCGGCATCGGGGACTTCTGTGTTCCAATCGTAATCGGCACCGCATCGGTCATGAAAGAAGTGGCGAAACTGCTCGATCTACCCGGAGGGCTCAAGATCATAAAATCTCTGCATGAAGCAGAAAAGTCACGTGATACTTTGAATATCATCGATATGGGTCATCTGCTTCACTTGATTAAATGCAGGCCTACGGCTGAAAACGGCAGTGCCTGCGCTTCATACATCAAGAAGGCAGTCGAACTTGCACTCCGCAAAGAGGTTGATGCCATAGTCACTGCGCCCATATCAAAAGAGGCTTTGCGGATGGCCGGGCTTCCCTGGCCGGGCCATACTGAGATGCTCGCGGAGATAACGGGCACTACCGATTATGCTATGATGCTGGTCGGTGGCCCGCTTCGTGTAATTCTGGTCACTATCCATACCCCGCTCAGGCACGTGCCCGACATGATCACTAAAGATAAAGTGCTCAGTACGATACGTTTGGCCATGACTGCATCCCGCCAGATGGATCTTACCAACCCAAGGATTGCCGTCGCCGGGCTGAACCCTCACGCCGGTGAAGCCGGTTTATTCGGGGAGGAAGAAAAAAGCGGGATTCTACCCGCCGTGGAGGAAGCCCGAAAGGAAGGCATCCCCGTTTCCGGCCCTTATCCTCCGGATACCGTATTCCATAAGGCATACAAAGGCGAATTCGATATCGTCGTATGCATGTACCACGACCAGGGATTGATCCCGCTCAAGATGATCGCATTCGATACCGGTGTGAATGTGACCGTCGGGCTGCCTATTGTCCGGACCTCCCCTGACCACGGCACCGCATATGACATCTCATGGCAGGGGAAGGCCGACCCCTCGAGCATGATCGAGGCTATTAAACTGGCCGCCAAACTGATCCCGGCATGAGAAAAAGCAGCCTCGGCCAAAATTTCCTGTTCGATAAGTCCATTCTCCGGAGCATCGTCGGCGTTGCCGGTCTGTCTCCGGAGGATACGGTAGTAGAAATAGGACCTGGACCCGGGACTCTTACGAGGCTCCTTGCGGAAGGGGTGAAAAGAGTCATCGCCGTCGAGGTCGATGAAAGACTTTTTGAGAGGCTGAAGCACGACCTTATCGGCTATCGCAATGTCGAGCCGGTTCTCGGCGATGCCCTGAAATTTCCTTATGAAGAAATAGGGAAATTCAAGGTCGTATCGAATATCCCTTACTATATCACGACACCACTACTCTTCAGACTTCTCGAAGCAAAAAAAAATGTCAAGACGATGACACTCACGATCCAGAAGGAAGTGGCCGAGAGAATCGTCGCGGGTCCCGGAGGCAGAGCTTACGGGGTACTCTCGATCATGGTGCAGTATCAGGCCCACCCCGAACTGAAATTCGTCATACCGAAGGAGGCTTTCAGGCCTGTCCCGAAAGTGGACTCGGCAGTTGTTCATATCGACATACTTGAAGAACCATCCGTGACTGTAAAGAACGAGAAAGTCTTTGCAAGAGTAATAAAAACCGCATTTGCACAGCGGCGGAAGACCCTCTCAAATTCGCTTAAGGGTTTTGGCAAAGATATCGGAGAAAAACTGCTTCGGTGCGGGATAGATCCCCGGCGGAGGCCCGAGACCCTCAGCATCGGGGAGTTCGGCTGTCTGTCTGACGCACTGGAAAAAATTCATGAAGATCGAATTTGAACCGATCGGTTGCGTCAGGACTTCTGCGGAGACAGTACCCCGCCATTGGACAGTTTCCGATGTAGAGGGTTCAATCGTCATCGATAAAAAATATGCCGAAGGACTGAGAGACATCAAAGATGGACAGAAGATTGTAGTCCTCTTTCACTTCCATAAGAGCCCCAAGTTCACTGCTGAATATCTCATCCAGAAACCGCCACACCACGAACACGACTACGGCGTCTTCAGCATCTGCTCGCCGGTACGTCCAAACCCCGTCGGCATGTCTGTCCTCGAGGTAACCGATGTAAACAGAAACGTCATCCATGTCAAAGGTCTGGACATGCTCGACGGGACGCCTGTGCTGGATATTAAACCTCTTGTTGAATCAAAGTCGAAGGAGAATATGCAGGATGATCAGAATCTATAGCCTATGCTTGAACCGATGATATGGGTCTGGGAGTCGAAATCTCCGGTCAATATGTCGTTGTTGACCTTTCGATCCTCGAAGAATCCGGCATTGTAGAATGCATCAATGGTCCATCTCCCTGTCCGGTAACCTAACCCGACGCTGAAATTGTGCTGATTGGCGTCGGGATTCCCTGGTCCCAGGGTAAGCTCGGGCACGGACTGCCCGATAAAAGCATATCCACCCCGAAGGGCAAAATTTTCACTCACCCAGTATTCCGTCCCGAACTTCAATTGCAGTGAGTCGTCCCAGTCCTGCGGGACAGTCGTATCGTAGATGCCGGCTTCCGGAACTTCCCGTTTAATGTTCAGGAACTGACGGTCGAAACTCGACCACCTTACTACTTCCAGATCGAAATCAAGCAGAAGCTTCTCTGTAGGCATCCAGGAAATGCCGCCTCCGATGATGTCAGGAAAAGTGGATGACGTGCCCACATTGCTCTTGAATTCGGCCCCGCTGAAAAGAGGCTGCAGTCCCGGAGCAATATTCTTAATCTCAAGGTCGCCGTCGAAGTCCACATTGATCTTGCTCCGGTATGCCAACCCGACCCGTATCCGGTTCCCTACATTTATTAGCACCCCCAGATTGTATCCCCACCCGCCCCCGTCGGCCTCCGTCCTGGACCGCGCGTCTCCATAAAGTACCATGGACTGGTCGAGCCTTCGCTCATTTTCAACAAAGGCATGCATGTAATCAATGCCGGCGGCAACCGAAAGCCAGGGAAGGGCCTGCCAGGCTACAGTCGGATTGACGGAGACAGTTCCGACCATATCTTTCGTCGAAAGATATCTGGTCAGGCCGGTCTTTTTCCATTCCCTTCCTCCGATGCCGAAGGGAGAATAAACACCTATACCGAAGATGAGAGTTTCAAATCCCAGGTCAGATGTAACATAACCATGCGGAACTGTAAAGATCCGGAATTCCGTCTCCTCCTCTCTTCCTTGAGGATCGACGAATTCAGAATGGATTGTCAGGGCAGACAGCCCGCCATAGAAGCGAGTACCCCTTACCTGCGCAAGTCCGCCCGGGTTGTGAAGTATGGCGGAGGGATCGTCAGCCACTCCGATGAATGCCGTTCCCATTCCGGCTGCCCGGGCGCCGTGGATCGGTCCTCCTGCGTATACACGCTGCGGAGAAAATATTACCACAGCCGTCATTACGATCAGGAGACCAATGAGTACAAGAATGCTTACATGCCGCATGGCGTTCCGGGAAGATAACAACAAGTTCATAAGTAATCTCCTTTTGTAATCTCGGACTTTATTTATAAATAAATCAATTGATTTTTTCAACCCCGTAACGCAAAATAAAAAAAAAGGGGGGAAGGTAAAGAGGATTGTGGGATCTGTTGCGAAGATAACGCGCCCCGCGCTTAAAGAAGTGTTTTTGCGACGGCGCCTCTTACGCATGATTGACAGCGGACGCAGATACGCGGTTATCTGGATATCGGGACCTCCCGGTTCCGGCAAGACCACTCTCGCAAGCAGCTACATAGAATCCCGCAAATTGCCCTGCCTCTGGTATCAAATGGATGAAGACGACTCCGATCCTGCAACTTTCTTCTACTACATGGGCCTTGCTGGGAAAAAGGTGGCTCCCCGAAAGAAGAAGTCGTTGCCGCTTCTCACCCCCGAATGCATGCCGGGGCTTTCCATCTTTACGAAGCGTTTCTTTGAAAATCTCATGGGGAGGCTTCATCTCCCCTCCGTTATAGTCCTTGACAACTATCAGGAAGTCTCATCCACTTCGGGTCTTCACGAAGCACTCAACTATGGTTTCTCGGCAATTCCTGAAGGGATCTCAGTAATAGTGCTGAGTCGCCAACCATCCCCGAAGGAATTCGCGCGCCTCCGCGCCAACGAGAAAATCTTTTCACTGGGGCGGGAGGATTTACGATTCAGGGAAAACGAAACAAAAGGTTTAATGAGGCTCCTTGGGGGGAGAAGGATTTCTTCCAAGGCAGTGCAGAAGATATATGAGAGAACGGCGGGATGGGCAGCAGGTGTTGTGCTGCTAATGCAGGGAGGAATCGACGGTATTGATGAGCAAACTGCATTGATCGGTGAAGAAGTCTTTGACTATTTCGCAGGGGAAATTTTTGAAAAGACCGATACAAAGACGCAGGAATTTCTCCTGAAGACGGCTTTTCTGTCCTCCATGACGCATCGCCTGGCCGAAGCTGTGAGCGGTATTAAAGAATCGGGCCGCATTCTGAACACCCTATACATCCACAATTACTTCACCGGCCGACGGCCCGGCCCGACGTACGAATACCATCCTCTGTTCAGAGAGTTCCTCCGTGCCAGCGCCAGGGAGAGGTTTAAGAGAGAGGAGTTGACAGGATTACAAAGAAAAGCAGCAGCGCTCATGGAAGAGGAAGGTCGACCTGAGGAAGCAGCGGAGATTTTTATCGAGGCGGGGGAATGGCAGGGAATCATCCTGCTGATCATAATTCATGGGCCATCGCTCGCGGGCCAGGGGAGGTTCGGTCTCCTTGAAGGATGGTTGAGAAGCCTGCCAGAGGAGATTCTCGGGAGCGAACCCTGGCTCATCTACTGGATGGGGGTCTGTCGAACTCCCTTCGACACGGAGGAGGCGCGCAAGTATTTCGGACGAGCATTCAGCGCATTTAAAGCTGAAGAAGATTCGGCGGGATTGTGTATGGCCTGGGCCGGTGTAGTTGAGACGCATATATATGATCTCCACGGCTGGGGGAACCGGTCTCTTGTTCCCTGGATGAGGGAGATGGAAAGATTGCTGGCTGACGGACTCTCCTTTCCGACAAAAGAAGTGGAGGCCAGAGTCACCTTCTGTATGTTCTCGGCACTTTTTTCCATAGAGCCCTGGCATGAGAAAATATCTTTCTGGGCAGAGCGGCTGAAGGCGCTCCTGAAAATGACACAGGACAGAAGATTTCAGATAATGGCCGGACCTTATATCGGTGTATATTATGCATGGATCGGCGACACGCCGGCGCTGGTGAGAATGTTTGAGACACTTCGGCTGATTTTCAGGTCTTCATCGATCAGTCCTCTTTCTCAACTCGCCTGGCTTCACTGTGATGCCATCTATCGCTGGAATGTGAATGAAACGTCAGCCTGTCTAAAGGTAGTGGCAAAGGCAGAAGAAGTAGTGAAATCCACGGGCATCCATGTCCTGGATACCCAGATTTTCTCTGACGGTGTATATGCAAGTCTGACTGCCGGAGATACTGTAACTGCTGCTGAATATCTAAAAAAGATGCATTCTTCATTACATCCGAATAACATCCTTGAAATCGCTCATTACTATTACCTAGAGGCATGGCGCAAGACATTACTGGGAGATGTGAAAGGCGCTTCAGAAGACCTGGAGATATCGGTCCAAACGGTGACCGACGGGACAGCCCCATTCCCGCGTGCCAATATGCTGATTGCTTTAGCCGATCTTCTTGTGGAACGGGGCGAACTCAAGAGGGCAGAAAGTCTGCTCGATGAAGCGGTGCCGATAGCGAGAAAGATGCGGAGCGCCATCCTGGAGACGAAATGCAATCTGACAGGAGCTCGCCTCGCTTTCATGCGGGGACAGAACGCAGAAGGAATTGCATTGCTTCGGAAAGCCCTTGGTTCGATGAGGAAGCACGGGATAACAACACTCCCTTTCTGGTTTCCGAAGGTCATGGCTGATATCTGTGCAAGGGCTCTCGAAGCCGGCATCGAAGTGGACTATGTCCGCGACCTCATCCGAAGACGGGGCCTGACGCCGGAGGGGCTTCCGCTTTACGTCGAGAACTGGCCCTGGAAGCTGAAGGTCTATACGCTGGGGCGTTTTTCGGCGGTCCATAATGGAAAGCCTCTGGCCTATCAAAGCGGAAAAGGTGGAAAGCCGCTTGAGATGCTGAAGCTCCTCGTCACCCTCGGGGGAAGAGATGTGAGCGAAGGACGCATGGCCGACACCCTCTGGCCGGAGGCTGAAGGAGACACTGCCCGGAGGACCTTTACAATCACTTTATACCGCCTCCGCCGGATTGTGGGAGAGGATACTGTCGTACTCAAGGATGGGCGACTCACACTGAGCCCCCGGTACTGCTGGGCGGATTCCTGGGCCTTTGAGCGGCTGGTCTCGGAGGCGGAGTCGTTTGGGAGGGAGACAACCGAGGAAAGTCTTGACATAACAGAGGCGGCGTTCAGGCTCTATAAGGGGGCATTTCTCGCTGGCGAACCCGATGCATCGTGGACTGTGGGAGTGAGGGAAAGGCTTCGGAGCAAGTTTGTGCGGGTCGCCCTGAAACTGGGCAGGTACTGGGAGCGGACGGGCCGGCTTGACCGAGCTGTCGAGTGCTATCAGAAAGGCATCGAGGTGGACTGTCTGGTTGAAGAATTTTACGAGCGGTTGATGGAATGCTATAGTCGTCTCGGCCGGAAGGCTGAAGCCCTTTCAACGTATCGGCGATACGAGAAAGCGCTTGACTGCCACCTTGAGATCGAGCCTTCAACGAGAATGAAGCTCAGGTATCAGGAAATCAAAGAGGGTGTCTTCGGCAAGAAATAGCCCGCGTTACAAACGCTTTCTCCGAACGCATTAATAAATTCTTATAATTTCATCCCTGTCTGTCTTTATAACATCGTGTTTTTTAAATTCTTTTCTGAGTTGTCACCAAAGTGTAAGTTTTTTGTTACCTCCTCTGGTTTAAAGTGAAAAAAATACGGAGGAGGTATTTCCTCATGGACTACTATATCGTGCGCATCTATGACCGGCTGCCGGATGAAGGAAGGTTGGTGGGCACCGTGGAGGACGTGGAAGGCAGGCAGAAAAGGGCATTTCAGTCGCCGGAACACCTTCTTTGTTTCCTCTGGGGATGCGTGCCGCAGGAAAGGAGAGTGGCAGGCCGGTTGCCCCTTATACTCCCCGTGACAGTGAAGGGGACAAACACCGGGGGCAGACGCTTTACCGAGGAATCATTCCTGAAAAATATCAGCCATCGGGGTGCTTTTTTCCCTCTGCGAAATAAAGTAGATCAGGACGATGTCTTCAGTCTGGTGATAGATCCTGAGCGATCAGCTTATGAAGGGCAGGCGAGGGTAGTCCGGCAAGAATCCGTTGCAAGCGCACAGGGCTACGGCATCGGCGTGCGGTTTGAAGGTATATAAACGGATGAAGTCGGGATTATGCGAAGTTCTTAATGATTACTAAATTTCTTATTTACTAGGGAGGTTGAAATGGAGGCGTCAAAAAAAAACCGGTATTTCTCTCTGCTGCCATCCAAATCCGCAGCGATCAAATTTAGAAGAGAGGGCTATAAACCACCAAGCCCAGAACTTGAATCCGCTTTAAAGTCCAGCCTTTTGGCGCAAGGGAAATTCCTTCTTATCTTATTGGCTGTTTTGAGCCTTCTTTATGCTATCCCCGTTTTTGCACAGGACGCTCCGCTGCCGGCGAGCAACGAGGTTTTCTCTTACGAATCCGCCGAGCACCCAAAGTTAGGGGTAAGAGCTGCCGACATGAAGCCCATCGGCGTCGGCAGTGTTGCTCTCGCAGGTGAAAATGTTGCTCTTCAAATATCTCTGCCTCAGTTCGACGGTCCTGTAGATGTGTATTGCGCCCTTCAGGCACCTTCACTGAATCCTGAAACCTTTCTCATTAATTCAGACCTTTCCCTTTCTCCTCTTGCTTCGGGACTTGTAAAATGGAAAGACAACGTGACCACGCCCATAGAGGAATCTCTTTACGGGATCATTCCTGTAAAGGGACTTCCTCCCGGTACATACTATGTGTATCTCATGGTTACCCCTCATGAGGATCTCGGCAAATACACGCTTTATAGCACGTCCTTCTTGATCCCTCCCAGCCGGATGAACCCCCCTTCGGGGCAGGAGATTTTCACTCCTCCCTCAACAGCTCTGCCCGTAGTGCACACGATTGCAAGCCAGGCAAACCCCATCGGTCTGGGACCCGTGGTTGCCGGTGAGGACGAAATTAAAGTGAGGATAGGTCTTCCGGAGTTTTCGGCTCCCGTGGACGTTTATCTCGCTCTGGATTGGCCTGCAATAGACCCGGGAAACGTTTACCTGATCAACGAACTGATGCAACTTTCACCCCTGTCCTCAGGACTCGTAAAGTGGAAAGAGAATCTCGCCGGCCCTGTGTCGGAAATCATCATGTCGGATATCTCTCTGGCAGAACTTCCCCCGGGGATATACAAATTCTATCTGCTGGTAACACCGGCCGGATCTACTGCAACATACTTTCTCTGGAGTGCTGAGTTATCCTCATCGACCCTTGTGGTGGATGTGTTTGGCAACGGCTTGGTGACCAGTGATACCAATGAGATCAACTGCAGCGAAGACAGCGACAACTGCTCGGCATCGTATGATCCGGGCACCACTGTAGTACTGACCGCCACTCCCGACGAAGATTCGGTATTCCATTCGTGGGAGGGATGTGACAGTGTCAGCGGTAACGTGTGCACCGTCACTATCGACGCAAACAAGACGGTACATCCTTCATTTGTTCTTAAAGAGACGAAGCTCAACCCTTCGGTGAAGGTTCTTGAGGCGAACGCGGTGAACATGATTGTCAGCCAGGACGGGACAACTTTCTATTTCGATCCTCAGGTCATGACGCTGCTTAACCTGCAGGCCGGAGACATTATCATCAGCACGGTCGGGAACGGTTTCCTGCGCAGGATAATCAGTATATCAGCTTCCGAGAATGGATTGATCAGAGTCGAAACCGAAGAAGCCAGCTTGCTGGATGCTGTGGAGGAGGGAGACTTTATCGCCTCACCCGAAGACTTCTCTGTCGATCTAAAGGCGTCACTACTGGAAGGCGGCGTCAAGGTGGCTGCCATTCGAAAAGCCGCCTTTAAGGCGCCGGAGGTTGATCTGACTATCAACAAAGTCATTTATGAAAGGGGGGCTGTCAAAGTTACTCTCGTGGGATCTATGACACTCGATTTTGAACCCGACTTCAAGCTCAG
>JBECKU010000359.1:0-2449 GCA_040235385.1 Candidatus Sulfobium sp.
ACTCTCGGCCTGGGCGTAGCTCTGGGGATAAGGCCAGGGCCATGCGGTCGCCATCACTGAGTTGAAGCTGATGTTGCCGATCTGGTTGTACTGGATCTGGTGCACGTGACCATAGATCACGTTCACCTTGTCGAATGGCTCCAGGATGGCCTGGACCTGTTCCGCATCGTCTGTCCAGAAATTCCAGCCCTTGTAGATCTTCTGCAGGGGCGAGTGAGAGAAGACAACGATCGGCGTGTCCCTGGAGACTTTCGACAGGTCTTTCTTCAACCATTCCCGCTGTTTCTCGCCGACCAGGAATGGAGATCCGTTGGGATTGTCCAGCCCGGCCATCTCGTTCATGCGCTGTTCGGCGCTTGGCCAACGGTTGTAGGTCCAGTCGTGGTGGGTCAGGATACTGTTGAGCACGACGAAGTGGACGCCCTTGTGATCCCAGCTGTACCACTGGGGATGGCCGAATACCTTCTCCCAGTATTCGCCCAGGTCGAGGTAATAATCGTGTTCTCCCATCACTCCGTGGATCTTGTAATTGAGCCCGGACAGCATCTCCATACCGTGATCCAGCTCGGCCTTGGTGCCCAATTGGGCCAGGTCCCCGCCAAAGACCACGAAATCGGGCTTTGGCACCAGCAGGTTGGTCTCCGCTACGGCCCGGATCAGGCCGCGATCCCAGTTCCTGACGAACTG
The DNA here is from genome assembly GCA_040235385.1 of Candidatus Sulfobium sp. Classification (GTDB taxonomy): domain Bacteria; phylum Nitrospirota; class Thermodesulfovibrionia; order Thermodesulfovibrionales; family UBA6898; genus JBECKU01. The sequence continues at coordinate 688 of JBECKU010000359.1, forward strand.
ATTGCCCCTGATATGCTGGATGTGAGAGTCCGAGATGTACGCGAAGGTGAAGTTCTCCGATGCGTCGGCGAACGCCAGTTCCACCAGTGACACCGGCAGCGACCCCGCCAGCAGGGTGCCGCCGAAGCCTTTCAAGAATCCTCTGCGGTCGATAGCCATGTTTACCTCCCCGCTACCATGTTCCGATTTTCGCCCGTGTCCTGCTTCGCCTCGGCCTGTTTCGCCTGCTCCTCGAAGCGCGGGCTGGTGAGAGCTTCCATGAACGCCACCAGGTCGTCGATCTGCCCGTCCGACAGGTTTAGCGGGCGGATCCCGCCGCTGAGGAAGTCGTTGACCTTGTCGCCTTCGTTGGTGACGCCGCCGTTGTTGTAATGCACCACCACCTCACGCAGCGTCGCGATGCTGCCATCGTGCATGTAGGGATTGGTAACGGCGACATTCCGTAGCGTGGGCGTCTTGAAACTGCCGAGATCATCGAAGTTCTCGGTCACTGCGAAGCGACCCAGCTCGGAAGAACGCTTGTCTGTGAGGACCACCATGTCGACCTCCGCGCCCTGGGCGCGGGCAGTAAGGTAGGCGTTGACGAAATCGGGAATCTTGTTCTGGACGTTGTTGATCCCGACGCCGATGTTGTGAAAGCGCCCGTCGGAGAACACGGCGACGTCCTCTTCGATGGTATGACAGGAGACGCAGCGACCCTGGCCCAGGAACACCTGGAAGCCCCGCTTGGCGGAATCATTGATGGCCGCTTCCTCGCCACCGAAGTACCAGCGATCGAAGGGCGAATCACCGAACACGAGGGTGCGCTCGAAGGCAGCGATGGCCTTGGTAACTTCGTCCATGGTGACCTCGCCCGGGGCCTTGCCGAACACCGCCTCGAATGCCGCTACGTACTCGGGATCGGCAGCCACCAGGTCGAGGATCGGCTGATGATCCGGCAGACCCATCTCGACAGGATTCACGAAGGGATGCTGGGACTGATCCTCCAGACTGGGCGAGCGGCCGTCCCAGAACTGGGTCGAGTTATACGCTGCATTGGCCACGGTCGGTGCGTTGCGCGTACCGGTCAGCTTGTTGATTCCCTCCGAGGTCTTGAGCGGCCTGTCAGTAAAGCCCTTGTCCTTGTCGTGACATGTCGAGCAACTGACTTCACCGGTGGCGCTGAACCGGGTTTCGTGGAACAGCTTGTCGCCGAGGCTGACTTTCTCCGCCGTCATGGGATTGTCGGCGGGTACCGGAACCGGTGGCAGGCCCAGCGGCGAGTCGCCAAGCGCCCCGGCCGATAGGAGAAGAGATGCCAGCGCATACGCGCCGGCCATGGTTCGGATCATGGTTAGCCCCCCTATTTTTAGAATTAATCTAAACGCGATGAACTATAGCAGGCGGACCGGTAACTTCAAGCGTAGATTGCCGGTCGTGGTGGCGTTGGCCGACAGAGGCCTCCGGATCAGTGTGTTGTCCTTGGATCGGGGCGGGTCATGTCAGACGCGGGCCGGCGGTGGCGAAAGTCCTGTTCGGGTCGGCCGTCTGGTCACTCCATGCGGCTTGCTGTAGCTTACGGGCGCATCTTCTGCGGCGCGGCGCCAGTTCGCCCGCGATTCCTAATGGCATGCAAGACTCTCGTGACAATCCCATGCTGGTGGAAGCCGAATCGTTAATCGACCGCGGCCTGCCCGAGCGAGCCCTCGAATTGCTGAGGCCATCGCTGGTGCGGATGCCTGACGATTCCCGCCTGCTGATGGTCGCCGGAAGGGCTTACAAC
>JBECKU010000086.1:0-4071 GCA_040235385.1 Candidatus Sulfobium sp.
GGGTTAAGCCGGGGAGAGAAGCCGGCATGAATGAAAGCTGCGGGCACTTCGCCTTTTATCGTGTTTTACCTCTAAGACCCGAAATCAGGAGGAAAGAACCGGTTTGTCCATATCCTTTCGGGATTCCCTGCAATTACCGGCGGGTGCGAAACACTCTTTTCCCATACTGTAATGGAAAAGACCTTTGCCGCCGCCGAGTTCCTTATTACAGGCCGCAATACAGGCTCCGCAATTCACGCAGGAAATGTCCCGTCTGTTTTTTCTTGGCAGGACGTTCATGAAGCAGGCCTTGTCGCAGCCCTTACAGTTCGTGCATTCGCCGGCCCTCTCGATATCCATTCCGAGCCGGAGCGAAATCGGGCTGACCCAGCCGAATAACATCTGCATAAGCCCCGCCGCGCAGACAAACCTGCACAGTGTATGTCGAATGAAAATTGAAGTAGTAAGCATATAGAATGAAACACCAATAATACCCGCTTTGACCCCGAACGTAAATTCCCAGTTTGTGACCTGATTCAATATGGTCTCAGGAGCAACGAAATATCCAGTAAGCGCAATTCCGCCGGAAAGGGGGATCAGTACGAGACTGAGGACGGCCAAAATTCCATACAGGGATTTACCTCCCTGCCCTGCCGGCGGATCATTTTTTTTTCTTCCATAAAGGCTTCTTCTGCCGAGGAGTTTTACGGTCAGAAAATCCGCTAACTCAAAGAGTGTCCCTTCAGGACAAAGCCATCCGCAGAAAAATCTCCCGGTCAAAAAACCCAGCAGCGGAAATATTGAGAGGACAAACACCCAGGGGAGGATAGCCTTCAAAAAAAACCGTAGAGCTATATGGAGTGACCCGCTGAGGCTTCTGTCTGAGTAAAAGCCCTGCTCCAGACCAAGACCCCACGTATGACCGAGGATGATCAGTTCTTTGGCAGCCGAATCATACCTGAAAATATCCAGCACTGGTATCAGAAATATCAGCAGGATAAAGGACAGTTGTGAAATTCTTCTGTAAAAAGTTATGTTCATGTTCATTTATATCATGTGTGAGAACGTCGGGGCCATGATCTGCATCATATTTATGGCCTGGATATCTTTCCATGTTTCGACATGGCCTTGATCAGGTTAATAAAAGGCGTTTGGTAATAAAAAGCCTTCCCGTAATACCGGCATCCTTACGGAACAGCAGTTATGAAGCGACCGGGATAGGTTTGTTTTCTATGACAGATATCATATGCAGCCCGGGAAGAATTATTTTATGATATGTCATGAGCGAGCGAACGTACCTGAGAATAATCCGATACACCGTGCAGGCCGGATTTTTCATTCTGACCCTTTGGACGGGATATCGTTTTTACCTGTTTTTGCTTCATTTTGAGAGCCCGGGGAACCCGTTCGTCCAGAGACCGCCCGCTGTGGACTCCTTCTTGCCCATAGCCGGACTCATGTCTTTCAAATATTACCTCTTTACCGGGATCATAGAGCCCATTCATCCCGCCGCCTTTGTGATGTTCGTAGCCATCGTTACGACATCTCTGCTGATTAAAAAGGGTTTTTGCGGCTGGATATGTCCGATAGGAACGATTTCACAGGTTCTCTGGATGACGGGGAGGAAGCTCTTCGGTAAGAATTTCAGGATGGAAAAATATACGGACATCTCCCTGCGTTCGGTCAAGTACGCTCTCATGGCCCTGTTCCTTCTTCTGATCGGGGTCGCGATGGCGCCCAACATGATGGTCCTTTTTTTCCTCTCGGATTATTACAAGATAGCCGATGTCAAGACCATGAAATTTTTTACCGATATTTCCGCGACCGCTTTGCTGGTCATCTCGGCCTTCGCCGTCCTCTCACTCATCTATAAGAATTTCTGGTGCAGGTATCTGTGTCCTTACGGGGCGTTGCTAGGCCTGCTGAGCCGTCTGAGCCCTCTCAAAATCCGGCGCTCTGAAGCAAACTGTACTCACTGCAAATCGTGCAGCAGGAATTGTCCTTCCCTTATCGACGTGGAGAAACAGACTTTGGTGAAATCGTCGGAGTGTTTCGGGTGCCTTACGTGCCTGAGTCACTGCCCCTCACGCGATGCTCTCGACATCACCATGGGGGCCGGCAAAAAAAGAAAAATACTGCGTCCTTACTTATTTCCACTTGTATTGATTCTAATTTTTTATCTTATTATCGGGGCGGGAATACTCGGGGGAAAATGGCAATCAAGTCTTTCCCCGGATGATTATCTCAGCATTATTCCAGCGGTGACCGGACAAAATTCTGCCGGAAATTGATTCCGGTTTCATACTTTCTTCATTTTTTTTACATATAATCTTTATTAAAGATCAGAGAATAAAGGACTTTGGCCCGGTGGATGAGAAAAAAATTCATATTTTCTTCAAATTTATCGGTTATACTATTTAGTTAGTGTACGTTTAACGAATATCGGGCCTTTCGGCTCAGGCACAAAGCGGAGGAAGAAAGATGAACAAAAATGATATCTTCGAAGATTTGATCGATACAGGCAAGAAAAAAGGCGCCTTATCGTATGATGAGATAAACGATGCCCTTCTTTCTGAGCACTTCTCCCCCGATGAGGTAGAAGACCTCATCGACCTTCTCCACGATATGGGAGTGGAAGTGGTTGCGAATGAAGAAGCAGATGACCTCGATGACGATCGGTCGGGTGAAGATGAGGTCGAAGAGTATGAAAAGACCGAAGACCTTGTCCAGGCTTATTTCCACTCAATGGGCAATATCACCATCCTTACTAGGGAGGAAGAGACGGAACTCGCAAAAAGGCTCGAAGAAGGCAAAGAAATTATCGTGGAAACGGTCATGTCCGTTCCCCTTTACAAAAAAATTGAAGAAAGTCTTGAAGCTGAGGCGAAAGCACGCGAAATATCCGAGGACGAAATGGAGGAGCATGAAAGTGAAAGGTCTGCGGAGGCGGTCGAAAGGGCGCTGAGGCTTCTCGATAAATTCGCGGTCGTTATGCAGAAGGCCGATGACAAAGTCCGGAGATACGGCTCGCTGGCAAAGCTGAAGAAATTAATACGCGACAAGAAGGCCAAAGGCATCAATCCTGAAAAGCTCCAGAAAACGGCGAAGGAAGTTCAGCAGGAGTACAAAGCCATAGAATCCGAAGCCGGGATTAAGATCGAAGAACTGAAAGATAAATGGGAGCGGATCATGAAAGCCCGCGCCCTCTACGAAGAGGCAAAAAATGAGCTGACGACCCGCAATCTAAGACTGGTCGTCAATATCGCGAAAAACTACATCGGTAAAGGCCTTTCATTGCTCGACCTCATCCAGGAAGGGAACATAGGACTCATGAGGGCAGTCGACAAGTTCAAATATGAAAAAGGCTTCAAATTCAGTACCTACGCGACCTGGTGGATACGTCAGGCAATTACACGCGCCCTCATCGATCAGACAAAAACGATCAGGGTCCCTGTGCATATGATGGAATTTTATAACCGGGTGTCGAAGGCGTCAAGGGAACTGACACACGAACTCGGCAGGGAGCCCAGCAACGAAGAGATCGCGAAGAGGCTGGAAGTCCCCACAAAAAAAGTGGAAGAAGCTTACAGGGCGATCCAGGACCCTATAGCTCTCCAGACGCCCGTCGGAGATGAGGACACCGAGTTGGAAGACTTCATAGGAGACGAAAACAGTCTTTCGCCTTATTCCGATACCGAGCAGAGAGAATCCACCGAACAGATTCTCAAGATCCTCAAGACTCTGACACCCAAGGAAGAAGAGGTAATACGACTGCGCTTCGGTATAGGGGTCGACAGGGACCATACACTGGAAGAAGTCGGAAGGTTTCTGTCCCTTACCAGAGAACGGGTCCGCCAGATAGAGGCGAAGGCGTTAAGAAAACTCAAGCATCCGGGCAGAATGAACGCCCTGAGGGTGCTCACGGCGGCGTAGCCCGGTCCGACTGAAAAGGAAGACAAAAAAGTCCCGATAATTAAGAACGAAAGCCGTTACCTTACTTACACAGGTAACGGCCTTCGTTTTTTTATATGGCGTGAAATTGCATTGACCCATATTATTCACAAACTGATGTCAGAGTAAAGCGCCGCACAG
>JBECKU010000101.1:0-3757 GCA_040235385.1 Candidatus Sulfobium sp.
AGAAATCAGGATCCAGAGTTTTCTCCAATTATGATTCTTTGTCGGTCAGTCCAGCCTCTTCGCTTCCTCCAGACAAAACTAAGGAGTGTGCATTTTTTATTGACAAACTTTTTCATAGATGAGGCTCCTGGTACCCATCCGGATTTCAGGCGATGTGATGCCTGAGCATCGGATTAGCTGATAAGCACTTTTTTCTTATACTCCGCTGAATTATAATAAGTGAGAATTAGGGAGGAACGAAAAATACCGTCATGAAGGATATGCTGGGCAGAGAAAATGTAATTACCGCAGAACGGGCTCTCGAACTTTTATATGCAGGACTGGCGGACGCACCGCCCTGTCGTGAAAAAAAGATGGAAATCTCCGAAACACTCGGTATGGTATGCGCCCGGGATGTATTTTCGCCTGAAGACCTCCCGCCTTTCCCGCGGTCTACCGTTGACGGCTATGCAGTGACGGCCTGGGATACCTTCGGCGCCACCGAAACCATGCCCGCCTACCTCACTGTAGCCGGAGAGGTTTACATGGGAGAAAAACCGGCTGTATCCATTTCCAAAGGAGAGGTTTGCCGGATCCCGACGGGGGGAATGCTTCCTGAGGGCTCGGACGCGGTGCTGATGTTCGAGCATGTCCAGATACTGAGTGAAGATATGGTCGAGGTTTTGCGGCCGGTGGCCCCCGGCGAGAATGTTATCCAGTCGGGCGAGGATGTCAAAAAGGACGAGAGTATCGTCCTCACCGGCCATCGAATGAGACCTCAGGACATCGGGGCATGCGCCGGAGTCGGTGTAACCGGGATATATGTTTATGACCGTCCGGTTGTTTCCATCATATCTACGGGAGATGAGATCGTGAATGCCGATGAGACACCCGGGGTGGGACAGGTGAGGGACATCAATTCTTTTGTCCTTGCCGCAATGGTCGTCTCCTCCGGAGGCGTCGCCCTGAAGAAAGGCATTATCAGGGACGAATACGAAACGATCCGGGTTGTTATAGAGAATTCTATCGAAGATTCCGATGCAGTGGTCATCTCCGGAGGGACGTCGGTGGGGACCAAGGATATGATAGCGAAGGTCATCAACGATATCGGAACACCTGGTGTGCTTTTCCACGGATTGTCGCTCAAGCCGGGCAAGCCGATGATCGGTGGGATAATCGGCGGTAAGCCGGTCTTCGGCCTGCCGGGGCATCCGGCGGCGGTCGGCGTGTGCTTTGATTTATTCATCCGGCCGGTTCTCGCTAAGCTGTCCGGTCTCAGAGAACGGCTCCCCGGACGGATCGGACGGAGTGTGAAGGCGAAGCTGACAAGAAACGTGTCTTCGTCAATGGGCAGAGAAGAACATATCCGGGTAATGCTCGATGAACGGGACGGTGTTCTCCTCGCGGTCCCGGTCCTCGGCAAATCGGGTCTTATATCGACCCTGGTGAAGGCGGACGGGGTCTTCGCGATTCCCCTGAATGCCGGCGGGGTGGAGGAGGGTGAGGACGTGGAAGTGCGTTTGATCTGATCTATGAAACTGGTCCTCCTTACGAGAACGGGCTTTCATCATACCTCGTTCATCAATCGCCTTCAGGAAGATTTCGATATCTCCTGCGTTGTCAGGGAATCCTATCCGGATACCGGAAAACCGGAAGGCCGGTTTCAGCTTATGAAGCGACTCCTTCGCAACCGCGGCCCCGCAGAAAGGGACGATGCTCGCTTTCTCGACCAATTCCATCGGACATATTCAGCCGGGTTCCGTTATCATCCCATTCTGAAGGACTATCTCCGGGCCCCCTTCGATCTCGTCGTGGAGCAGGCCGGAACGCAATATATCAATGTCAACTGCGGTGAGGTGAACGGCAGCGCCTTCGAACATTTTCTCAGAGACATGGCGCCGGACCTCATAGCGGTGCTGGGCAGCAGCGTGATCAAACCGCATATAATTTCCATACCTAAAATCGCTATGATCAATCTTCATTCGGGGCTTTCCCCTTACTACAGAGGGACCTGGAGCTATGGCTGGCCGGTCGTCAATGGCGAACCCCATTATATCGGGGCTACCGTGCATTATATGGACCATGGGATCGATACCGGCGGGATCATCCACCAGACGAGGCCTTCGCTCTCCGAGGAAGATGATCTCAATTCCATCTTCCTCAAGGTTATCGCAGAGGGGACGGAACTTATGGCAAAGGTGATATCCGATATTGCCGGAGGCGGTCGGATTACTTCGTACTCTCAGCCCCAGGGAGTGGGCAGACTCTATACGACAAGAGATCTCGACGCTGCCGCTGCCCGGACGGCACTGATGAATCTGGATGATGGACTGATCGGAAAATACCTGAGCCTCAAAGGGGAGAGGGATTCACAGGTGACTCTTTACGGGTATCTCCCGCCGGTTATATTCTGATGGAGGGGCGGGCCGACCATCTCGTTCTCCTCTTCCATACAGTCGATGATCGCAAACTTCATTCATTCGCGGACCTCGGCAATATTCATCCTTTTCTTTTCGAAAAAGCGATAGGCGCTTTGAAAAAGGATTTTGAAGTCGTCGGGCTTGATGAAATGGTCGACGTGTTTTCAGGAGATCTTCCCGTGAAGGAAAGACTGCTCGCGGTCACATTCGACGACGGACCGAAGTCATACGCCGTAAATGCTCTGCCCGTGATGGAGGCGTTGGGTATACCCTCTACGTGCTTTCTTATCACCGACTGCATCGGAGACCGTGGAATATACTGGCGTTATTTTCTTAACTACTGCATTCGTCGTGGATTGGGTAAGGCGATCTCTTCTCTTGCGAGTGAAGAGTACGGAATGAGAGTCCCGGAAAATGAGATATTGAGAGTTACCCGTGTCGAGTTCTCGAAAGAAAAGAACTCACGAATCATGAACAGTCTTATGAAGGAACTCGTAACCGAGAAAGAGTATCGGGAGGCGGAAACCGATCTTTTCATGGCAGATAATGACATCGCTGAGTTGAAGGAAAATCCTCTCGTACGTTTCGGCATTCACACACGGACTCATCCTGTCATGTCTCGATTGAGCGATGCGGAAATAATAGGTGAGATATCAGGCAGCGTGGATTTTTTTAATCGGAATATAGGGACAAAGACCCCTATGTTCAGCGTTCCTTTCGGGAGATTATACAAAGATTACGACGAGAGGACGGTTCTTGCCACAGGAGATCTATCTTTAAAAGTCGTCCTTTCCGCGTATGGCGGCGGCAACAGCCCCGGACAGCCTCTCTGTAATATCCGGAGAATACCTGTAAGCGAAGAGATGATTAAAGAAGGGCCGGCTGAATTCCTCAGGAGATTGGAAGCTATGGGTACTGCAAATGATTATCGGGAAGCGGAGGAGAGGCTGTATCGGAAAATTTCAGGGCGGCTGGAATAGTGGCTGAGAAGTACGGACTCGGTCGGGTCGAGAGCCATCATTCCCAAACTGGTCATCTTACACAAATAGTGCGGCAAGGGGAAGTCGAGACATCCCGGAACGGGGCGCTGCCCCGGACCCCGGATACTTTTCTTGACGCCCAAGCAAAGTATCCAATAGAAGGGCGCCCCGACGAAAATATTCCCCTCCGGGTCAGGATGCAAGGAAGATCATTTATTATAATCCACTCGCTCGCCGCTCGCTGTCCATCTCCACCCTTTGAAGGGTTTACACGCTGAAAATCGGCTGTTTCCTTGACAAAGGACCTTCTTTTTTTGTTAAATGAGTATTACTCTTTATGTTATTAGTGCAATATAGGCTCGTAGCTCAGGGGGAGAG
>JBECKU010000112.1:0-3834 GCA_040235385.1 Candidatus Sulfobium sp.
TCCCTATTCCGGTAAAACGCGTCCGGGAAGATCTGTCTTCGCTGATCAGAGAAACGGACCCCGTCATGCTGCATATGCTGGACAACGCTGTGAGCCCTTCCCTTCTCAAGGACATCGCGGACAAACCTTTGGGTGTTCCATGGTACGGTTTTGCGAGGATAGGCCGGGATCTGACGGACATCGATTTTTGCAGGGCACTGAGGAGCTCGGGATGCCGAACACTGAAACTCGGTGTGGAATCGGGAGATCAGGACGTGCTCGACTCCATGGAAAAGGGAATAGAACTGGGCGTGGTCTCCCAAGCGCTGAAAGCGCTGAGGAAAGCGGAAATCTCCACTTATGTATATCTTTTATTCGGGACCCCTTCTGAATCGCTGACCAGCGCCCGCAGAACTCTCGATTTCGTCGTGAGACACCGCAATGAAATCGGATTTCTTAATCTCGCGATCTTTAATATGCCCGTCTGCGCGCCGGAAGCTCTTTCCCTTGAAACAAACCACTTCTACGATGGAGACCTTTCCCTCTACACTGCTTTTTCCCATCCGCTTGGCTGGGACAGAAAAAAAGTGAGACAATTTCTGGATGATGAATTTAAAAAACATCCGGCCGTCGCTGCGATACTCAGGAGAGAGCCGCCGTTATTTACGTCCAATCACGCGCCTTTTTTTACTTTTTCCGGTAAAGCTTCAGTTACGGGCCGGGGGTCTCCATAAAATCTCCCCTCTCCCCTGCCTGTCGGCGGGCAGGCCTCTTTGCTCCCGCAATCAGGCGGGTTTGCCGCCTTTTCACATCGTACGTTGACAAGCGCAGTTTTATCTGATAAAAAAGATAGGAAAAGGGCTGAAATAAATATTATTTTTTCGAAATCCTTTTTGTCACAGAGGGGGCAACAATGTCGATATTCGTTGATCGCATGGTCCGTGCAGCAAAACTTGACGTCCACCTGTACGAAGAAGTCGAAGCTGATGAAAAACTCCTCAGCCAGGCAATGGGCGTCGTGATTCTCTCAAGCGTAGCTGCGGGCATAGGCAGCATAGGCAGGGGAGGGGTCGTCGGAATTATCTCAGGAACGGTCTTTTCCCTGCTCGGCTGGTTTGTCTGGGCATATCTTACTTATTTTATCGGGACAAAATTCCTGCCGGAACCCCAGACGAAGTCCTCCACATCGGAATTGCTGAGAACCATAGGTTTTTCCAGCTCGCCCGGACTGATCCGGGTGCTGGGCATCGTGCCGGGCCTGGCAAGTCTGGTCTTCTTTGCAGCCTCGATATGGATGCTTGTGGCGATGGTCATCGCGGTCAGGCAGGCGCTTGATTATACCAGTACGCTCCGGGCAGTGGGCGTCTGCGTTATCGGATGGGTAGTCCAGGTGGTTATCCTGGTCCTTCTCCTGTCGCTTCTGGGCGGGGTCGTGCCGCACTGATAAATGGAGTTCCGACCGGGTGATGGGTGTTACCTGCCGGTCATGATCTTCTGAACGGATATGCCTCTGTTGCCAAGAATTTTAAAAAGGGGGCGGCCTAATAAAAAGAGCTCGACCGCAAGTGGAAGTGTAAATTCGGCTAATGCATTGCTTCGTATGGACAGGTCGTCCTGAACAATCTTCGCCATTCTTTTCAGAGACGGCGCTCCATCATTTTCCTCAGACAGGGACGCAAGCAGTTTTTCTATTTCCGTGATACTGCATCTCTTTTCGTGGTCTTCAATCAGTTTTAAGAGCGGGTCTCCGGGTTTTATGATATCAGAGCGTCTCAGCAGGTCTTTTCCCGTGATGGACAAAAGACCCCGGGTATCCCAGCATTTCAGGACACGGCATTCCAGGGGCCTGTGAGAATAAATAGTGCATGATGATTCTTCCCCGTCATAAAAAAAACACTCCCAGCCGCGCCCTTTGCCGGCAACCTTGACGAGCTCCTGCTGCACAGGTTTAAGCTTTTCGTCTTCCGGAGTAAATGCAAGTTCGCCTTTTCTGATGGTTATAAGATGTTCGATACTTATATGCCCGTCCAGGATTATCTGCCCGTCTTCGATATGAAGCGCCGGCCCGCCTTTTTTGCAGCAGGTCCCGCACCTTTCACAACTCATTCTGTTCACTGCCGCCTTGTTCACCGAATTCTTTAACCTAAAAACATCAGCTCAATTACCACAGAGACACGGAGACACTGAGAAAACAATGTTTTGTCGAAAAAATTATGTGTCCCCATCGATGTGAATCCTGCGTTCCGGGGTTTTCTCTCGTTTTTCAACTCTGTGCCTCCGTGGCTAACTGCTTTTCCCGGGATTAAACGCCGGCACGTTTTCTTATCAGATAAATTCCGTCACGGATGGTGAGGAACAACTTTTCCGCCCGGTTGTCTGCTTTCACCAATTCGTTGAAGGCCGCCATCGCCCGGCTGTCGTCATCTCTCGGATCGAAGATCCTGCCGTACCACAGCGCGTTGTCGGCGAGTATCAGTCCGCCGTTCCTTAAAATCCTCATTGATTCCCTGTAATAAGCGCTGTAATTCTGTTTGTCTGCATCGATGAAGACAAGGTCGGTCTTTGCATCCGGGAGGTCCTTCAGAATTTCAAGGGCCTCGCCCAGTCGGAGGGTTATCTTATGGCCGCCGGGGCTCCGGTTAAAAAAATCCTGAGCGATCTTCGCGTACCCGGGATCACGCTCGATGGTCAGGACCTCGCCGTCGTCGGGCAATACTTCAGTCATGGCGAGGGCGGAGTAACCTGTAAATGTGCCGATGTCAACGATCCGCAGGGCGCCGGACAATTGGGCCGCCAACTGAAGGAAACGGCCTTCCACCCGTCCCGTGAGCATACTCGGATGGGGCGTGTTCGTCAGGGTAAAGCGTTCAATCTCCTCAAGGAGGGCCGACAGTGGCGACGTATGATCGGCAGCATATTCTTCCGCCTGCTTAGCCACGACATCCATGAAACTGTATATACCGGCCTGGTTCCAGGCTTGCCTGTCTGAGCCTTGAGTGTGGTTTTTGTTCATGGAATACGGGCCGACGGACTACCTCTTCTTCACTCCCTCGCGGGCAATAGCGATCTTGCCCGTTCTCATGAATTCCTTGATCCCCATGGGTTTGAGGAGCTCGACAATGGCTTCTATCTTTTTCTCATCCCCCGTGACCTCAAGCGTATAGGTCTTCTGACTGGAATCGACCACCCTGCCCCGGAAGATCTCCGTCAGCCGCAGCACTTCGGTCTTATCCTCCGGCCTGGGCGCGACTTTTATAAGGACCATCTCCCGCTCCACGTGGTCGATCCCTTTCATGTCCACGACCTTGATCACATCCACAAGCTTGTTGAGCTGTTTGTTGATCTGTTCGATGATCCAGTCATCGCCGCTCGTGACGATGGTCATGGTGGATATCTGGGGATCAATCGTTTCGCCCACTGACAGGCTCTCTATGTTATATCCACGGCCGCTGAACAGCCCGGAGATCCTGGAAAGGACACCGAATTTATTCTCGACAAGGACCGATATTGTATGTCTCATAGCTCTCCTTTTCTCACGCGTTTTTCACATGCCGGACTTCCTTTTTTCATAAAATCAAAGTTTACTTGACGGCTTTCAGTTTCTTTTCGGGTTTCTTCTCTTCTTCCAGGAAAAGCATCTCATCTATCGCGGCCCCTGCCGGGACCATCGGATAAACCTTTTCCTTCCAGTCGACGACAAAGTCCATGAGGACGGGCCGCTTGATACTGAATGCCTCCTTGAGCACGGGCACCACTTCGGAGCGCTTCGTCGCCCTCAGGCCGACGGCATTATATGCCTCGGCGATCTTCACAAAATCGGGCACTGCCTCGTCGAGCTTTGTATGGGAGTATCTC
>JBECKU010000211.1:0-3260 GCA_040235385.1 Candidatus Sulfobium sp.
ATGCCGCCGAGCAAGACCTTGAACAATAACGATCTGTACAAGATCGCCGTCAGGCAGTTCACACAGAGGATCCTGTCGCCGCCGCATCCAGAGACGACAGTATGGAGCTACGGGTCGGTCGATAATCCCGGCACAGTTGCCCAGGGCGGCACGTTCAACTACCCGGCCTTCACTATCGAGGCCAACTGGAACAGGAAGGTGAGCGTCGAGTGGCGGAACGAGCTGGTCGATGCTTACGGCAACTACCTGCCGCATCTCCTCCCCGTCGACCAGACGCTGCACTGGGCCAACCCGCCGGGAGGCAGGAGGGGCCGGGACCGCAGGCCTGAGTTCGCCGAAACGCCCGGTCCTTACCTTGGACCGGTACCCATCGTCACGCACGTGCACGGTGCTCACACGACTGAAGAGAGCGATGGATATGCCGAGGCCTGGTATCTGCCGAACGCCATTAACATTCCCATGGGGTACGCGGAAACCGGGACCTTCTACGATTATTTCATGAGGAAATACAGACGCAGGTGGGACCCCGGCACGGCTTCGTTCAGCTACCCTAATGACCAGCGTGCAACGACTCTATGGTATCACGACCATACGCTGGGGATGACACGATTGAACGTATACGCAGGTCCGGCCGGATTCTATCTTATCCGCGGCGGTCCAGATGATGTAGTGACGGATAGAAGGGATGGCAGTACGGCCATCCTGCCGGGTCCGGCTCCCGGCGTCGGGGATGATCCGCTCGGCGAATACGGCGAGATCCCGATCGTGGTCCAGGACCGTTCCTTCAACTCAGACGGGTCGCTTTTCTTCCCGGACACACGGGCGTTTTTCGATGAATATGGTGGCCCCTACATCCCCGATACGCCCGTTTCGCCCATCTGGAATCCGGAGTTCTTCGGCAATATGATGGTGGTCAATGGCTTTACATGGCCTTACCTGGAGGTGGAGCCCCGACGCTATCGCTTCCGCCTGCTTAACGGCTGCAACTCGCGCTTTTTGATCCTTCAGTTCGAACATCCCGGGGTGGAAGTGTGGCAGATCGGCGCCGAGGGCGGTTTCCTGCCCGCGCCTGTGCGGCTGAACGATCATCCGTACCCCGGCAGCACGGGCGGAGGAGCGACCGTACTTATGGCCCTGGCCGAGAGGGCGGACGTCATCGTAGATTTCAGCGCCGCAGCGGGCACTTCATTCCGGCTGCTCAACCTGGGGCCGGATGAGCCCTTCGGCGGGGGCGCGATAGGAACCGATTTCGACCCGTCCGATCCGGATTCGACCGGCCAGGTTATGGAATTTCGGGTCTCAGCCGGTCCCGTCGCCGATCCGACGACCCCGCCTCAATATCTCCAACTGCCGGCTCTTACTCCGGTCGGTCCTGCCGGAAATACACGGTACCTTAGCCTCAATGAAGAAGAGTACGAGCCTGTTGAAGAAGGCATCCCTGTAGCGGCTCTGCTGGGCACGTATGATGCCGATACTGAGGAGTCCACGCCGCTGCTCTGGATGGATCCTATCACCGAGAATCCGGCCGTCGGTGGAGTCGAAGAATGGAAGATCTATAATGAAACCGTAGATGCGCACCCTATCCATATTCACCTGGTACAGTTCGAGGTGCTCGGGCGTGAGGCGATCGGCGGTGGTCCGAGCGTTGCCGGCAGCAATGGTCCTCTGCCATGGGAAACCGGCTTCAAGGACACGGTCATTGCCTATCCGGGAGAAGTCACCCGCGTTAAGATGAGATTCGACCTGCCGGGGTTCTATGTCTGGCACTGCCATATCGTCGATCACGAGGACAACGAGATGATGCGGCCTTATCACGTGGGACCGATACCAAATAACGCGCCCGCGAAATAGCGCCTGGCGACCTCAACATAAAGGGAAAGACTCCCAGGGGGTTCAGTCCCGTGGGAGTCTTTCCCTTTTCGCGCCTACCAAATAGTATCGATGCATGAAACGGGCGGATGCAGAGATATTTTTCGTTTGCATCCGGTACCATACTTATTAAAAAAGGGAGGAAGGGGGACGGATGTTTCTGAAAGTAGGCCATAGGGGCGCAAAGGCACTCGAAATCGAGAATACACTGGATAGTTTTAAAAAGGCCGTCCATCTGGGAGTGAATGCCATTGAGCTCGACGTTAGGCATTCAGCCGATGGGAAATTGGTCGTAAGCCATGACGAGAGCCTGAAGAGAGTCTATGGCAGTAATATCGGCATCCGGGATGCGACTCTCAAAGAACTGAAACATCTGACAGAGAACAGGATAATCACGCTGAAAGAGGCTCTGCAGGTCCTCAAGGGGAACGTCGAAAAGATCCTGGTGGAACTGAAGGAAACCGGCTACGAAAAGAAGGTCCTCAACGTGATCGCAAGGGAGAAATTAAAAGACGAAGCGGTCCTCGTGTCCTTTCACGAAGAGGCCCTTTCACATGCCAGGGAGGCCGATAATAAAATCGAAACCGGGCTCATATACGCCAGATACAAGAAGCCGGTTGAGGCGGCGCTGAAGCTCAAAGCGCAATACCTCCTCCCCCTCTACCGGTTTGTTCATACGAAAGACGTCGAAAAGGCCCATGAAAAAGGTCTGAAGGTGGTTGTGTGGACGATCAACACGAAGCAGGAGGCTGAGGAATATATCAAAAAAGGCGTCGACGGTATTGCCACCGACGACCCGCTCATCTTTAGCGGGATCGCACTCAGGGATGCGACAAGATAAAATAACCTGAAAAGGAGAATGTCAACGAGAAGTTTCGACAGTTCTGTACTTCCTTTTGTTCATTAATGGTCGTTTTTTTGCAGGTTTTTTTATTGCGCTTTTCAGGTTAAACGGAGAGGGCGAAATTATCCGGATGGCGCGTGAGTATTTCCTTTGCAGCGAGTATGTCCGACCGTATCTGGCGGGCGAGGTCGCCGGGTGTCTCGAACTTCTTTTCTTCCCTTATCTTTTTTATGAAATAAAGAGAGACTTCCTCATTATATATATCTTCGTCGAAATCGAAAACATGGACCTCGATGGTAAGGTCTTTTTTCCCGAAGGTCGGCCGCAAACCGATATTGGCAATGCCGTCATAGAGTTTATCTCTTACATAAAGCCTGACCGCATAAACCCCCTTCGCAGGGATGATGGCGTGTTTGGGCACGATATTGGCCGTCGGAAATCCGAGGGACTTCCCCCTGCCGTCGCCTTTTACCACGATGCCCGTCACCGCGTAAGTCCTTCCCAGAAGTCGGGCCGCATGTTCGACATCGCCTTCTACCAGGAGGCG
>JBECKU010000232.1:0-3251 GCA_040235385.1 Candidatus Sulfobium sp.
AGGAGTACAGAAAAGCGGTGAAGCTCCATCCCGGGCTGGCGGACGTTCATACGAAATTGGGCGTCGCACTTAGAAATCTTGGGCGAAACGAGGAAGCAATAGTCCATTTTGTCAAGGCAAAGGTGATCAATCCTCACTACGGGGCTGCATGGGTCCAATTGGGGTTAAGCTACTATACGGAGGGGCTCACGGGCCTCGCCTTTGAAGAGTGGGAAAAAGCACTAGTCTACAACCCCGGTCTGAAAGAAGCGGAAAACTATCTTAAGATACTTAAACAAGAGGAAAAGTGATACCCTGTGTCCCTGCTCGACGTAAGGGATCTCCATATATATTTTAGGTCTGCCGGCAAGGACCCGATTCCGGTCGTCTCAGGACTGAACTTCTTTATCAAAGAAGCTGAAATTTTCGGGCTGGCCGGGGAAAGCGGTTGCGGCAAGAGCATCACGGCCCTCTCTATCATGGGGATCCTTCCTCCCAATGCCACTGCAACCGGTCGCATAATATTCAACGGTCAGGATCTGCTTACGCTCGATGAGGAGTCCATGCGCCGTTTGAGGGGAAACAGGATTTCCATGATATTCCAGGAACCTATGACATCCCTGAACCCGGTCCTCACAATCGGTTACCAGATCGCGGAAGTTTTTATGACGCACCAGGGGATGTCGAAAAAAGCGGGAATGGAACGGGCGGTAAGCCTGCTCAGGTCCGTGAAAATACCATCCCCGGAAATAAGAATAAAGGAGTACCCTCATCAGATGTCCGGAGGGATGAGACAGCGTGTAATGATCGCGATGGCGATCGCATGCAACCCGCTTCTGCTCATAGCCGACGAACCGACCACGGCGCTCGATGTTACGATCCAGGCCCAGATCCTTGAACTCATACAGAATCTCAGGGAAGAGCGGAAAATGTCTATACTTCTCATCACCCACGATCTGGGAGTCATTGCAGAAAATGCATCGAGGGTTGCTATTATGTATGCAGGCAGACTTGTAGAATTTGCAGATACGGCCGAGATCTTCAGTGACCCCAAGCATCCTTATACCATCGGTCTCCTTGACTCCCTGCCGAAGGGCAGGGGAATCCCCCTGAAACCCATAACCGGCACCGTTCCGTCACCGGAAGAAGTCCTCCCGGGATGCAGATATGCGGACCGATGCCCTTTAACCCTCCCCGATTGCGAAGCAAAAGAGCCGGCGGTCCTGGAAGTTTCACCAGGTCATTTTGTGAGCTGTCTGAGGACCGGAAGATAAATGGAGCTTCTCAAGGCCGAATCTCTGAAGAAATATTTCGAGGCAAAAAGTCTCATCAGAGGAAAGAGCAACGTTCTGAAGGCCGTCGACGGTGTTGATTTTTTATTGAGGGAAGATATGGTTTTGGCAATTGTGGGAGAAAGCGGTTGCGGAAAATCCACACTTGCGAGACTAGTGCTCCGCCTTATCAGTCCGACGTCAGGAGCTATTTTCTTCAAGGGGAAAAATATCTTTTCAATGTCCCGGGGCGAAATGAGGTCGTTCCGCAAGGCGGTCCAGATCGTTTTTCAGGACCCTTTTGCATCGCTTAATCCCCGGAGAACAATTTACGACACCATCGCGGAACCGCTTATCATCCATGGGCTCGCGTCCCGTCCCCGCATGAAGGACTCGGTCGTAGAAATCATCGGCAGGGTGGGGCTCGGCCCCGAGATCATCAATCGATATCCGCATGAGTTCAGCGGAGGGCAGAGACAGAGAATATGCATCGCACGCGCACTTGCGGTAGCACCTGAAATCATCGTGGCCGATGAACCCCTCTCAGCTCTGGATGTTTCCATCCAGGCACAAATCATAAACCTTCTCGCAGACCTGAAGAAACAGTCCGGGATATCTTTCCTCTTCATCAGTCACGATCTCAGGGTCGTCCATTATTTCAGTGACGCGATAGGGATAATGTACCTGGGCAAAATTGTCGAATATTCACGGACGGACGAGCTTTTTGAGAAACCCCTTCATCCCTATACCGAAGTCCTGCTCGCCTCCGCGCCTAAGATCAGACCGCAGGGGGAAGGGAAAATACACAGAGCTCCATTAAAGGGAGACGTTCCGAGCCCCATCCAAATACCGCAGGGATGTCCGTTTCATCCGAGATGCCCGAAGAGGTTCGAGCCTTGCGACAAAGTGGTGCCCCGCCTTCTTGAAAGTCACGGCAGACTGGTCTCGTGCCACTTGTGGAACCCTTATTAAAACACGAGATTTACCTTATGACCTTTTTATGAGTAGGAGGCGCCCCTTAAGTCTATCCATATAATTCATGAATTCGGGAAAGATACTCTGACCCCGGTTTGTGAATAATAAGGGCTCTCTTAGTAAATCAATTTCCGGGGTGGATCACTTCTGCAGAAAGGGAAGTAAATCCGTGTGATGGCCGATCATTTTCCATTTCCCATTCTCGTTACGAAAAAGATTTGTCGCGCGGATTGTAACTTTCCGAGCTTTTCCATCTGCCGTCACGTTGTGACCTATCTCATAGTTGCTGACAATCGCAAGGTCACGTCCCACAGTGATCCGCATGTCCTTTGGCTCTACCTTACCACCAAGTTTCAAGGCTGCTTGTGTCTCCCAGTCGGCCAATACGTCCTTCCAACCGAGACGAAAGCCACCCCCAGGGCCCATATAAGTCACATCATCCTTATGTGACCATACCTCTTTCATTGGCCGCAAGTCACCGGCAAACATCACATTGAGAGCAGAGTAGAATTGCTCTGCCGCTGCACGCACCCTTCTATGTCCTTTTCCGCGGCAAACGCCGTACTCCCGGAAATCAAACCGACAACGGAAAACACAATAATCGTAACACAGAAAAGCTGTTTCTTCATCTTTGACTCTCCTTGCTGGGTTCAGGTTGCGCACTGGTGGCTAACTTGAAGCTCAGTAGAATAAAACAGCGTAGCTGTTTTATTTCCACCTGCAGCTGAGGTTAGCCTTCGTCTTGGCCTGCGGCCCCCCTCTCATGTTTGGTTGGCAAATTGAGCCCAGGCGACAGCTACTGATTCCCTCGTCCAATCAGTCTGTTGGATAGCTCCTGGGAGGGATCCAATACCTTACGGGAAGCCTCAGCTCCTGTTACGGGCAGTCTGCTCGCATCGATCAATCCTATCTGAGCCAGTACTGAGGCTTGGTCCCAATAAATACGCTCACCTGCGACCTTCCCATCTTTGAACTGCACAACCACGATAACAGCAATTTCGACTCGCCTGCCAGTCGGCGGAATTC
>JBECKU010000391.1:0-2379 GCA_040235385.1 Candidatus Sulfobium sp.
GCCCGGCAGTGCCAGTTTCCCCCCCACGGCCAGCCATGCTGATTTCGTCCCCTGAATCGCGGGGTCATAGAACATGCCCCCAACGTTCGGCATCAACTGGCGCACCAATTCTTCATTAGTGAGCGTAGAAACCCTATCAATATCTGAGGGATTTATGAATCGGTGGTTTAAAGAAAATGTCGACCTTAGCTTCTTTGGGATGGAGATATCGTGATGTGGCGAGTCAGCCCTCATTGTCGTGGAAAATTCCACCTCACCCCACAATGGCTTCGCGGCGGCCAGCACAAGGCGTGAGTCATACCCGCCTGTCAGATTCATCAAAAGTTTGTTCCGCGAATGCGCAGCGGAAATTACCCCGCGCAAAATGGGCAACATCTCTTCCGCAGCTTCATCCAGCGTTCTTTTCTCAATTTGCCTCGTCGGCCAGTAGCGATGCACAGAACCCTTACCCAGTTCTAGGTAGTGATTTGGCAGCAGCTGTGTCGTTGAGTGGTAAGGCATTTTACCAATCGGCCAACTGCCAGAATTCTTATGCAACTCGAATTCGTGGGCGAGACTCTCGTTGCGTGCATCGAGGCCAACGGGATGCAGTAGGCTAGGCTGCGAGGCAACATATGGATCAGCGCCATTTCGGAGTGTAAAGAACACTGGTTTTAGACCGGCAGCATCATGGTAAATTCGCGACTGATCATTTTTTGTGGCGATCAGAACCCATCTTCCAGCCAGCTCAGCAACCAAGGATTCAAGCTGCTCAAACGTACCAGCACGCCGCGACAAATCATGGAGAATCGCGTTCTCGTCACTTAGAGGATTGCGTGGATCCAAAAAAACGCCAAGACCATGCAAGGCAAGGCCGTCGCTGTGGGCGCTCGAAATTGGCAAGGCTTGGTGCGCCCGCAACATATGGCCGCGCGTGACATTCGTCAGCGACCACCCTTCGATTACCGGATGGGTAAACGTCGCAGGGGCGATCAAGAATTGCTTCTTGAACGCCACATCCTCCCAAGACCGCGCATATGAAGTATTCATATTGACCTGTCGTCGTGACTATCGAAGCCCGTGTAGATACTGTTATCCGCGTCGAGCGAGCCCGCGTAGGATGGGTGAAGGCCGTCAAGGCCGTAACCCATCGTCCACGGGCCGCGCGTGTCTGCCAGCCCTCGTGCCAGGCGCGAGTCCGGCTTGGAGAAGATGGGTTTCGCTGCGCTCCACCCATCCTACGATTGCTGCCGGCCGCAGGGCGAGGCCGTGGCGTACCTGTGCCAGGGCGGCCAGTGCGGCGCGCCGCTCGTGGACTTGGAGGCGTTTCGCGCCGAGCTGTCGTCGACGTCATAGAGAACGCCACCTACGAAGCGGGGAAAGCGGGTGACGCTACCCGTGCAGGAGCAGCCCATGGCCGCGACCGGTTACGCACCAATGCGCCGATGCGGCCGCGCGCAAGGCGCGCTCCCAGAATCGTCACAGCAAGCGGGGTGGGCAAAGCGCGGCGCGCCCATGACCTGCCCCCGTCAGGCGGACAGGTCAAGCGTAGAGCCTCTGGACCCGTGATGGTCGCGGTACGCGGTGGGGGTCATGCCCACGGGGGCAGCGTCAGAGCCGCGCCTTCCCTCTAGTCAATCTGGCGCCCGACTCGGCCCATTGCGGCCCGTCACACCTGAGGGGCTATTGCGCCGGAGCCTGACGCCGGTAGGCGCTGCCATTCCAGCGCCACACGGGCATGGCGCCGAAGCCCAGGCCGCCGACCTCGATGTCGGCCCAGCCGCCGTGACGGGTTTCGAGCACCACTGCCGAGCCGACATCGTCCAGCAACATCTTCCAGCCGCCAGGACCCTTGGCCACCAGGCCAAAAAACGTGTGCGGCGAGCCGTAGCAGAAAATGCTGCCTTCGGTGACGATGGCTTCCGGCTGACCGTCGCCGTTGACGTCCACTTCCTCGATGGCGCCCGGCGTGTAGGACATCGTCGGCGGGTCTTCTTCGCAACGGATGTAGCGGCCATCCGTGGAACGGGTGAATCCGGCGGCCTTGAACACGGCCTCCTGGTCGGCGGCCGACAGCGCCGCGGTGGCGGGTGTTGCGCCGAGTGCAAGGCCGACGAGTGCCAGCGTGCAGGACAGCCGCTTCATGGACATGGCTCACCTCCCGGGCAAGCGCCGGAAAGTGGCGCTTGGTGGCGCCGATCATGCCCAAAAGAAGCGCCCCCGGCCAGCCGATCCTGACCGCGGGCGGTTGGCGCGGCGCATTCTCGCGCGGTGCGTGGTGAACCCGGGGCCGTGCCTCGGAATTTCGGTGGGGCTGCCCCTGTCCCGTCAAGCGCAGGCTCGACGGCGCTGTCGATCAGGGCATCAGTACCCCATCAGGTTGCGGTACTCGTCCCAGAA
>JBECKU010000337.1:0-4951 GCA_040235385.1 Candidatus Sulfobium sp.
ATATTGTCGATCTGTTTCCGCAGGATCAGGTTCTCAGCTCTCAGGGCCCTCTCCTGAAGGGCATTCCTCACAACGCGCTTGATCTCTTCATGGATAACGGGCTTTATCACGTAGTCATATGCTCCCGCCCTGAGAGCGCCCACTGCGGTATCGAGGGTCGCATATGCGGTCATCACGATCATGACCTGGTCGGAGAATTTCTCCCTGATCTTTCCAAGCAGCTCGATGCCGTCGATACCCGGAAGGATTATGTCGGTAATAATAAGATCATACGGAGAAGCATCCATAAGCCCGAGGGCCTCTTCGGAGCTCCCCGCCGTATCGACCTCATATCCCTCCCTCACAAAAACCCTTTTCAGCGAAGCTGCAAGAGTATCTTCGTCCTCAACGATAAGAAGTCTTTCCGCCAATTTCCCTCCGGGTTAAAAGTGCCGGGATAACGGCAAAGCCGCCGCTCCGTTTACAACTGCAAAAAGTCAGGATTATTTTTCAACGGGCAGCCGTATCGAAAATGAGGTGCCTTCTCCCTTCCTGCTCTTAACATTGATGGTCCCGTTATGTTCCCTGATTATACCATAGCAGATGCTCAGGCCAAGACCCGTGCCTTTGCCGAGAGGTTTAGTGGTAAAGAACGGATCGAATATCCTGTCGAGGATCGCCTCGTCGATACCTGAACCTGTATCGCTGAAGACCACCTCTACGTTGTCTTTTTTGTTCTTCATAGATACGGTAAGCCTGCCACCCTGCGGCATCGCATCTATAGAATTCAGCATGAGATTGAGAAACACCTGCTGGATCTGGTCGGCGTTCAGCCTCATGGGAGAAATATCGTCAAGGTGGGAAACGAGCTCTATATTCTTGAATCTCTTGTCATACCTGACGAGATTGATCGTCCTGTCCAGGATCTCCGTAATACTTGTAAGCGTCTTTTCCTTGGTGGATATCCTTGCGAAATCTCCGAGGCTCCGGACAATATTGGCTATCCTCTCGATATGACTGTTTATCGTCTTGAGGGAGCCTCCCGTGAACTCCAGATCTTCCTTCGTCTCCATATTCATAGACCTTAGTTCCTGGACGAGCGAGGAAATGGATGCAAGAGGGTTGCCTATCTCGTGGGAGATTCCGGCTGTCAGTTTTCCCAGGCTCGCGAGTTTCGAGGCCTGCATAAGCTGTTCGGCCATCTTCTTCTTATCAGTTATGTCTTCCAGGATGACAACGAAGCCCCCGGAAGGGTCTTTGAACTGGCTGATATTGATCTTGAAGGACTGTGAAGAAGAAGACTGGATGGTCTTCTCGGTAACGCCGTTTTGCCGGACGATATCTTCGGTAATCCACGGCAGGAGTTGAATGATGTATCTGTCGAATGCATCGTCTCTCCCGATTCCTGTAATCGTTTCCATCTGTCTGTTCCAATATCTAATCTTCAGAGACGAATCGATAGTAACGATCCCCACAGGGGCGCTCTCTATAATATTTTCGCTGAATTCTTTAAGATAAGCCAGGTTACGGTTGGCCTCTGCGAGTTCCTGCCGAGAGAGTCTCAGAGTGTCGGTCATCTGCTTTATGGAACTCGATATCTCGCCTCTCTCTTCTTCCGTAAGGGTCACTTTGTCCTCGAAAATGATCGTGGAGATCGCGGAGCCCAGCGCCCCCGAGAGCACCCTCTCCGCCTCGTTCTTTAGCATTATGCATTCATGCTGGGATATCGAATCCCGTGAAATACCACGCTTTGCGATGAAGTTATTGACGATTTCTTTAGCCTCCCGTCTCCCTATATATTGCCCGAGCACGTCTTCGATCTTCTGCACGCTGTAACTTCCGCCTACGGAAATCATACCGGGAGAATAGGATTCTACAAAAAGAAGGGCCTGCCGCTCTTCTTCCCCCTTCTGCCTGGTGAAAATCGACAGTCCGACATATAAAAGCACGTTCAGCAGTAATCCCCAGAAAAGAGAATTGCTCCATTTATCGAGGCCTCTCAGGCCGAAAAGCGCATGAGGATTGAGGATTTCAGAGTTTATGAGATCGGCGAGAACTCCCCGCTCGTCAATGATATTTGCCTTGATAAGAGCGGGAATAAGAAGAGTATAGCACCATACCGCAAAACCGGCGACAATCCCGCCGATGGCCCCCTTCCTGTTGCCCTTTTTCCAGTAGAGTCCCAATATGATCGCGGGTGCGAATATCGTGACGGCCTCGAATGACTTGAGGCCGATGTCGACCAGCGTATAAAATTCGCCGATAGAGACCGCGAAGAAATATCCGAGCGATACGCATCCCAGTATGATGATCCTCTTCATATTGAGGATGATAGTAGGAAACCCCTTCATCTCATTGAACCTGAAGATCGCCGGCATGATAAGGTTGTTCATTATCATGGTACTGAGCGCAAGGGATTCTACAATCACCATGCTCGTCGCCGCGGAAAACCCGCCGATGAACACGAAAAGCGCCAGAAAATAATGCCGCTGTCCCAAAGGTATGGTGAGCACGAAGCTGTCGGCATCCGCCTGGCTTCCGCCAAGAAGAAGGCCCCCGAAGGCGACCGGCATCACGAAAATATTAATGAGGAACAGATAGAGAGGGAAGAGCCACATTGCCCGGGACACATGAGAGACGTCGGAATTTTCCACGACCGCCACATGGAACTGCCTGGGAAGGAACATGATAGCCATCATTGAGAGAAAAAGAAGAGACGCCCATTCGGTATAACTTACAGTAGTGCCTCCTCCGAGAAAGAGGAGTTCCCCGTATCGTGTTTCCTTTATCCGTTCGAATATATCGGCAAACCCGTTGAACAGACCGTAAGTCACGAAAAAACCCACCGCGAGAAAGGCGATGAGTTTCACGATCGATTCAAAGGCGATCGCGAATACGAGACCCTCGTGCCTTTCCGAGGAATCCAGCCTCCGGGCCCCGAATATTATCGCAAAAACTCCCAGAACCAGAGTGATAAACCACCCCGCCTCGGCGCTGCCTTTCGTCTCCCCCGCAAGGATTGTAAATGTGTTCATGATCGCCTTGATCTGCAGTCCGAGATAAGGGGTAATGCCGACAACAGCCACAATCGTTACAAGGGCGGAGAGAAACAATGAGTTGCCGTAACGGGAGCCGACGAAGTCGGATATTGTCGTGATCCTGTTTTCCTTCGCAATGCTGATGACCTTTCTCAGCAGTATTAGCCATAGGGAAGCGATCAGTGTCGGACCCAGATATATCGTCAGAAAGGAAAGGCCGGATGTCGCGGCCTTTCCGACGCTCCCATAAAATGTCCACGAAGTACAGTACACCGCCAAAGAAAGAGAATAGACATAGGGGTTCGAGACAATACTCCGTCCGGTCTTCTCCCGCCTCTCTGCATAGTATGCAATGAGGAATAGAATGCTCAGATAGGCAAGGATAAAGATGAAGAGCAGCCAGCCCTTAAACATCTTTGTTGGCCGGTCTCTTGGAGCGGGCGATGGACAGACTCACCACGACTATGAACAGACCCCATACGATGAAAAGATAGTAAGGGAGAGACAGACTGAAGATGTCAAGAAGAGGCCAGTTGAAGAGCAACGTCCCGATCAGAAAGAGAAAAGACCATAGTTCTTTATTGCCCATTACTAAAATGTATCATGATTAAACCGTCTTAATCAATAAACTACCCGCAGCAGAACTGCGAAGCATTCTCAAAAGTGAGAAGATCTCCGTCATTTCAGCGTCGGGAAATCCTTCTTAGCATATTTGTAAAAGAGGGGTTAGGCGAGATTTTACGGCAATCTTCACGACACTTTGCCGGATATTGAGAAACTACTTTCCGATATATCCCTCGATAAGGATATCATCCCCTATCTTCCTGGCATGCATATCGCCGATACGATAGGCATCCGTGAGTTTTCTATAAGAAGCTCCTCCAACGGCAGGGAAGGAATTCTTTCCTCCGATTATCTTCGGGGCTATGAAGAACATGACTTTGTCGACAATCCTATTTTCAAGGCAGGAGGAATTGAAGGACGAACCGGCCTCGACCAGGACGGAGATGATCCCGATATCACCCAGTTTCTTCATCAGCCACATGAGGTCGAGCCTTTCGCCTTCATAATCGACAAAGGCAATATTCCTGGCGGCCAGAACAGCTCTTTTTTCATCGTGAACTGAAGACGCTTTCCCCGAAGGTTTCCGGGTAACCAGAATGGTCTGCGGTGGCGTCAAAAGGACGGCTGCATATGGGTCGACGTGAAAAAAGGGATCGACGATCACTCGCACCGGCTGTCTGCCTGGTCGTATCCTGCAGGTCAGCCTGGGATTGTCCGCCTTCACGGTCCCTATGGCCGTCATGACGGCATCCACTTCTGCACGAAGCCTCTGCACGGCCGATCTGGCCTTCGCCCCTGTTATCCACTTGGATTCCCCTTCCGGCGTAGCGATTTTCCCGTCGAGCGTCATGGCCACTTTCATGATCACAAAAGGACTGCCGGTCGTAATATGCTTTATATAATATTCATTCAGTCGCCTCGCCTTTTCCTCCAGAACTCCGCTGACGACCTCAATGCCGGCCTTTTTCAGTTCGGCGAGGCCCCTGCCGGAAACCTTGGGGTTGGGGTCCTCCATTGCTACAACAACTTTTCTTACACCCGAAGAGATGATCTTCCCGGTACACGGAGGAGTTCTTTTGTCCCGATGGGAGCATGGTTCCAGGCTAACATATAGAGTCGCGCCTTCGGCATTCCGCCCGGCTTCATCGATGGCAATCGCTTCAGCATGGGGTGTCCCGGCTTTTTTATGGTACCCCTCCCCAATAATCTCCCCCCCCTTGACAAGCAGCGCCCCCACCATCGGATTAGGGCTCGTCATTCCCCTTCCGCGGGCCGCAAGCCTGAGGGTCCTCTCTATATATAAAGCGTCCGGCACAGAAATAAGAATACCATATATCTTTACTTGTTACACCGTTGGCACTAAACTTTAA
>JBECKU010000001.1:0-3143 GCA_040235385.1 Candidatus Sulfobium sp.
GATGATGACCGGACGACGGCCGGCGCTTTCCTTTTGCCGGATCATTCTGGTCGTCTCGAGCCCGTCCAGCAGGGGCATCTGAAGGTCCATTAAAATAAGGTCATAGAAATTCTTTTCGGTTGCCTCGAGGGCGAGCAGACCGTTATCCACGACATCGACGGAAAAGCCCGCCTTGCTCAGAAATTTTGAAACGATTTTCTGGTTCACCTTGTTGTCCTCGACGAGAAGGACCATGATATCGCGGACTGTTTTCATAATAGCGGGGGGGTTGACCGGGTACTCCCGTATGCCGGTTTTTTCTTTAGGAGCGGGTGGAGGCCCTTCTTCCCTCTGTTTGCCGAAGGTCATTGTTATCCGGAAAGTGCTTCCACGGCAGAGTCCGCTTTCCACGCCGATCCTTCCGCCCATCATCTCCACCAGCTTTTTTGAGATAGCGAGTCCGAGTCCGGAGCCGCCATGCATGCGCGAGACCGAGTTGTCGGCCTGGACAAATTTTTCAAATATCAATCCGATCTTATCTTCAGGGATGCCGATTCCCGTATCGGCGACGGAAAATGTCAACGAGACATCCCGGTCGGTTTCCTCATTAAATACGACTTCAATCAGGACTGTTCCCTTCTCCGTAAATTTGATAGCGTTGTTCACAAGGTTCAAGAGGACCTGCCGGAGTCTCAGAGGGTCTCCCATGAGCTTCAGAGGTACGTCACCGCCGATCGAATGAGACAACAGGAGCCCTTTTCTTGACGCGGCTTGTCCCAAAAAGCCGGTGACTTCTTCGATAAGGACCCGAAGGTCAAAATCAGCGACCTCGATGGAAAGTCTGCCCTCCTCGATCTTTGAAAAATCCAGAATATCATCTATGATGCTGAGCAGCGAGTATGAACTTTTCCGGATCGTTTTGAGATAAGAACGCTGCTCCCCTGTAATTTCGGTATCCAGGACCAGGTCCGTCATTCCCAATATTCCGCTTATAGGGGTTCGTATTTCGTGGCTCATGTTCGCGAGGAACTCAGACTTGAGCCTGTTGGCGTCCCT
Source organism: Candidatus Sulfobium sp. (assembly GCA_040235385.1). Lineage (GTDB taxonomy): Bacteria > Nitrospirota > Thermodesulfovibrionia > Thermodesulfovibrionales > UBA6898 > JBECKU01. The sequence continues at coordinate 1,036 of JBECKU010000001.1, forward strand.
GGCTGCTATAGTTGCATTGATGAGTTCCTCTTCGGTCCGTTTACGGTAGGAGATATCATGGAAAATGCAGGTTGCAACCGGGCCCCGGTCGTCGCCGAAGCCGTAGATGATGTCCCCTTCGACATCTATCTCCCGCCCGGCTGTTGTCAGGAGTCTGGTTTCAACATTGAATACGTTTTCCCCAGGTCCCCGGCGCGAAAAAAATTCTGCGAAACGGGAGCGGTCCTGCGGCTGTATAATGTCCTGAAGCGAGATTCCGCAAAATCCATCGGGAGAATATCCCATTTTTTGACCGAAGGCCCTGTTGGCATATAATATTGTGCCTTTATCATCTACGCCCAGAATGATGTCGTTGGCGCTTTCAAAAAGACGCCTGTACCTCTTTTCGCTTGCCCTTAGAGATTCTTCGGCCTTTCGGACAGCGCGATATGGTAATACGCGCATAGTTATTAAAATGACGGAACCGAATGCGGCCGATAAAAGAAACATCAGAAGCGACCGGTTGATGAGAGGTCGGAGAGAATAGCTTATCTCGATGCCGCCGACTTTTAATCCGGAATCCATAAGTGGGAACGACCGACGCAGCAGAGGAGGGACGGCGGAGGCTTTTGTCGCGGCAATAACTTCATTGGCGGAGTTAAAAATGCGCCTCTCTTCGCCGATCCCGATATCTGTGCCCCGTGACAGCAGTTCTTCAAGTCTGATGTATTCGAACTCCCATAGATCGGGATTTCTGCTGATTATCTGCGAAATCATCCGGGCGTTGATCTCGGCGTCCATCTCCAGCCTTCCCGCGACGTACTGATAAGAAACAAAAAAGTATCCGATCGGAGCGGCAAAAATCAATATACCTACAAGCGAGCTGATGGTCCACAACACATTTTGATATATGCGGAATCTTCGATGCATGTGTTAACTGCGCGACGGGTCCATATGCAGATTCCCGTTTTTTTCGAGAATTGAGATGCCTGCGAGAGAACGAACAAAAGAGATGAATTGGCGTGCCAGAGAGGAAGTTTCCGGAGATGTCACAAAATAGAAAGTCTTTGAGATCGGATATGTCCTATTCGACAGGTTTCCTGGGCTGGGTTCCACACCGTTGAAGGATAATACGGCATAGGAGCGCTTCTCGGAGACTGCTTGGGCCAGTGTGGACGCACCCAATGATCCCGGAGTTTTTTCGACCGTTTCGTCGCTTTCCTGATTAGTGACCGCCATTATCATGCCGTCCCGGCCAAGGGCGGTATTCACGGCCCGGTTCATCTCATCGGAGATGCCCCTGATGATCGCCGTATCCGTGTCTCCGGCGGGCCGCATCACGAGCCGTATCCGTGTGCCGTCGGGCCAGGTCAGGCTTCTCCCTTCGTAGATATCTATAAGTTCTCCAGCAGTCAATCCCGTGACATTTGCCTTCTTGGTAACGAAAATGAAAGGTGTCCGCGCAAATGGCTTTGCTTCAATCCCTTTTTTCGCCTCTTCTTCTCGCAGCGGCCTTCCGCTCAGGCCGAGATCTATTGCTCCCTGTGCCACCGCATTGATCCCGCCGGTGCTGCCCAGGCTGGGAAGCACCCGCACCCGGATTCCGGGGTTCACACTTTCGAAAGCCCGGGCCAGGGCTTCCATCGTGCCCAGGGAACTGCCGACGCCCCCAATGGTCAGGACCTGCCCGGGGGATGCCAGGGACAAATAAAAGGGGAAGGAAAGAGACGCTATTGTTATCAGCATCGCCGGTAAAAATTTTTTCAGGCCCGAAAAACCCATGCTCCCTCCTTAGTCCGGAGACCCGCCTCAGATAATTATCCGGTCACTAACTTTTATGGGACGATGTTATGAGAGGTCATCCCTGTCAGTAAAAAAATCTCTTATTTTTTATAACGCGAATAAGCCGGGAAGTCAAATGGCGATTTCGTGTCCATAGCCGCCGAAGGTCTTTTCCAGGAGTTTTCCTGATACCGGATCATCATCGGCAACCGGGATTTTCATTTGTCCCTTATTGAAGCGTAGCTAGGAGTTCCTCAAGACGTAAGATCTCGGATTTCAGGATTTCCAGTAGCGGAGACAGGTCCGAAATATTTCGTTCGCGGCCCATTGTCTCGATCCGGAGCGCT
>JBECKU010000061.1:0-10728 GCA_040235385.1 Candidatus Sulfobium sp.
ACAAGGATGAGAGTGGAAACAGGGTAGTTATTCTCGATACCAGTTTCGGTGCGAACGCCCGGCCCGATTATGATTCCGGACACATCCCCGGCGCTCATTATGTGGATTTTGGGACTGAGCTCGTGAAAACACGATCCGATGGTCCCATAATGACATCGTTAATGGTATGCGACGGACCACAGATGGACGCCCTTGTCCAGAAGTTCGGAATTGACGGGAATACGGTTGTTGTCTTTACAGGGCATCACATGTATTGGATGAGCCGTGCTTACTGGACTTTCAGATATTGGGGTTTTCCCCAGAACCGGCTCTTTGTCCTGAACGGCAAGTCAAGCACCGCAAACTCAGTCTGGGCGGCGGCTGGATATACCCTTGAGACGGTGGAGCCTCCGATGCCCGCACCGTCGACTTTCAGTGTAAGCAGTTGGTCGGGAAACATTGATGCAGCCAGGGCCCCCTTGGAAGATGTTCTCAAAGTAGCTGAAGGCACTATGCCTAATGCGGTTATCCTCGATACCAGGGGTGAAAACGAATGGAATGCCGTTGTCACGCCAACTTTTGCCAAGGCATTCGAGTACAGGTTCAATAACTCAGTTTGGAGGCCGTGGGAATTGGAACTTGCCGGCACAAATCTCGGAGACCCTTATTCAGTGATCTCGGAGGCGGGTTCAGGTTCGCACGTGTTAAAGACGCCGGAGGAGCTTTTAGCGGAGTACAAGGCCCAGGGGTTGGAGAATGAGACCGCTTACAGCACTTGAGGAGGCGGGGTAAGAGCGTCGTTGGCGTTCTTTGTTACAGACGGTATTTTGATTCCCCTGTTTGGATGGTCCGGCAAGGTCAGAGTGGACGATGGCTCGTCGAGTGAAATAGGGCAGTTGGCTTACTGGCAGAATAAAGAGGGAACATTTAACCTTCCCGCAGATTCTCCCTGGCGGGCAGACCTTCCCAAGTATATGGCGATCATCACGTACCAACAGGACACAAGCAAAATAAACGCTCCCTCGGGAGTCAATCCCTATGCGGCTAACGCGAGAGAGATAAACGACACAGACAAGCAGTATGCCGGCACGGGAGGAGGTAACTAAGGAAACGGTCCCCGCGGCCCGTGGGTCCCGGGATGCGCTGGAGAGAATGAAATATACTATATGAAAAGCAGGCCCGGCTTGAGCATGCAGCGCCGGATATGCGAGGCGGGCAGAGGGACAGCAAGCCGGGCCTGTTACAAAATTTAGCGAGGAAGCCCGGGAGCGCAGCGAGGATAAGAAAAAGTTCTGTCCGCTGCTTTATACCGACCTCGGTTTGTGAAATAAGAGGGGCTAAGTGCGCCTTCGGCATAGAGGGAAAAGTCCACCCAAAAAAAATCCTCTTTCCCCGTCTACACTCTCTGTCTCTTTATAGCGTCGGCGACTTTCGCCGCCTTTGCCATTTCCTTCACATCGTGAACGCGCACGATATCGGCGCCTTTCATTATCGAAACAGCCACCGCCGCCGCTGTGCCTTCGACCCTCTCGCCTGCAGGAGCATCTCCCAATATCCTGCCGATAAAAGCCTTCCGGGAAGGTCCTACGAGAAGCGGGGTCCCCAGTGTTGTAAATCTATCGAGATTATTGATGATTTCCAGGTTATGGGAAAAGGTCTTTCCAAAGCCGATCCCCGGGTCGATAATAATCATATCCCGGTTAACACCCGCCTTTTCCGCTAATTCAATACTCTCCCTTAGATAACCCATTATCTCCGGAATCAATGCATCGTACACAGGATCGACCTGCATGTCCCGGGGAGTTCCTTTTATGTGCATGACGACTACAGGAACTTCGTGGTCAGCCACCACTTCCGGCATGTCAGGATCAAATCTAAGCCCGCTTATATCGTTTACAATGGAGGCGCCCGCCGCGAGAGCATTGCGCGCCACCTCGGCTTTATAGGTGTCGATGGAGAGCGGGATATTCACTTTTGACGATAATGCCTCGATTACAGGTATGACCCTTCTCAATTCTTCATCCAGGGGAACAGGATCGGCGCCAGGTCTTGTAGACTCACCTCCGATGTCAATAACATCCGCTCCGTCTTCGATCATTTGAAATGCCGAGGCGATAGCTGCCGGCTTATCAAAATGAACTCCTCCGTCAGAGAAGGAATCGGGAGTAACATTGAGAATTCCCATGATGCAGGTCTTTTTCGTGAAGTCAAGACAGAAATTATTCCAGGCTATTTTCATGCGTTATTTATATAGCCGCAAAGATATGAAAACAAACGCCAAAGAGAAATCTTCCAAGCGTAAAAAAAAAGACCCCGGCAGGTACCGGTGGTCTTTGCTCATGATAATCGGTTCATCAGGCCTGAACGGGAAGTCCTGAATCATACTCCTGTATCAACTGCTCGATCTCCTGCCCGTCCAACGACTCCTTCTCGAGGAGTTTTTTGGCGAATGCATCGAGCAGGTCGAATTTTTCCTGCAACAATGTCTTGGCGACGCTGTAAGCATCGAAAACAATGGTCTTGACCTCTTCGTCTATCTCGACAGCGGTTTTTTCGCTGTAATCCTTATGCTGTGCTATTTCCCTGCCGAGAAAGATCTGCTCGTCCTTTTTCCCGAAGGTGAGCGGTCCGAGTTTCTCGCTCATACCCCATTCGGTTACCATTTTTCTGGCGAGTTCGGTCGCTCTTTCGATATCGTTTCCGGCGCCGGTGGTCATGTGTTTCAAAGCAAGCTCCTCCGCGGCCCTTCCTCCCATGAGGACCTGAAGTGTCTTCATGAGATATTCCTTCGAATAAGTATATCTGTCGTCAATAGGCAGTTGCTGGGTAATACCGAGCGCTCTGCCCCTGGGGATGATGCTCACCTTGTGGATCGGGTCCGTGCCGGGTGTCAGCTTGGCTACGAGGGCGTGTCCCGCTTCATGATAGGCGGTGTTCCTTTTCTCGGACTCGCTGATGATCATGCTCCGCCGCTCCACACCCATGAGGACCTTGTCTTTGGCGGACTCGAAGTCTATGTTTTCCACCTTGGTCTTCGATTTTCTTGCCGCCAGGAGCGCCGCCTCATTCACCAGGTTGGCCAGGTCAGCCCCGGAAAACCCCGGAGTTCCCCTCGCGATATGCTCCAGATTGACATTTTCGTCGACGGGGATGTTCCGGGTATGGACCTTCAGGATCTCAAGTCTTCCCTTAACGTCAGGCGCGGGTACAACGACCTGCCTGTCGAACCTGCCCGGCCTTAACAGGGCAGGGTCGAGCACGTCGGGTCTGTTGGTGGCTGCAATGATGATCACGCCTTCATTCCCCTCGAAACCATCCATTTCTACAAGAAGCTGGTTGAGGGTCTGTTCGCGCTCATCGTGTCCTCCGCCCAGACCGGCGCCCCTGTGCCTGCCTACGGCGTCGATCTCGTCTATGAAGATGATGCAGGGAGCGTTCTTTTTTGCCTGCTCGAAGAGGTCTCTTACCCTCGATGCCCCGACGCCGACGAACATCTCCACGAAATCAGAGCCGCTGATACTGAAAAACGGCACCCCGGCTTCTCCCGCTATAGCCCTGGCGAGAAGAGTTTTTCCGGTTCCCGGCGAGCCGACAAGGAGAACGCCCTTCGGTATTTTGCCACCCAGCTTCTGAAACTTCTGGGGGTCCTTGAGAAAATCGATTATCTCCTGGACTTCTCCCTTCGCCTCTTCAACGCCGGCGACATCGGCGAAGGTTATCTTTACGGCTTTTTCCGAGACGAGTCGAGCCTTCGACTTGCCGAAGGAGAGGGCCTTGTTGCCCCCGCTCTGCATCTGTCTCATGAAAAAGATCCAGATCACTGCAATGAATATGATCGGTCCCCATGTAAAGAAGAGATTCACATACCAGGGACTTTCATCAGGGGGTTTGACCGTGACTTTGACGTTTTGCGAGCGCAAAATCTTTATCATATCGGGATATTCGGTATAATATGACTTGAACTTTGTACCGTCCTTAAAACGACCGGTGATTTCGTTCTCTTTGATAGTCACTTCCTCGATTTGTCCCGCTTCGAGTTTGGTCATGAAATCGGAGAAGATGATTTCTTCCTGCGTTTTCTTGGGTGCGTTCAAGAGATTAAAGAGCAGGATTATCATTAAGCCGATAAGGAGCCATATAAAAAGGCTTCTGTAGACGTTCAATTTCTTTACCTCCATGGTCAGCTTTTATTCTACCATACAGAAAAATATAATTTCAGCCTTTGGGACACCGCCGGCGGCCCGGACAAGTCAGGCGCGAAGCCGTCCGGGACCGGTAAGAATGAGGTCTTTCTGAACGGTTATCAGCCGGTCGATCCCCTTTTTCGAAAGTGCGAGAAGCTCGTGCAGAGTATCGATGGAAAAAGGCCTGCCTTCCGCAGTGCCCTGTATCTCGATCAATTCGCCGCTTCCCGTCATAACAACGTTCATATCGACTTCTGCAGAAGAATCTTCCTGATAGGAGAGGTCGAGGACGGGCAGGCCCTTTACTACCCCCACGCTGACGGCGGCAAGATAATCTCTCAAAGGGTTTTGAGCAATCAGGCCCTTTTTGAGTGCAAAATCAACGGCGTCGCAAAGACAGATATACGCACCTGTAATGGCTGCCGTCCTCGTACCTCCGTCAGCCTGGATTACGTCGCAATCGAACCAGATCGTACGCTGACCGATCGCATCGAGATTGACGACCGATCTCAGTGACCTCCCTATCAGCCTCTGGATCTCATGCGTCCTGCCGCCTATCCTCCCTGTGGCGGACTCTCTCATGGTCCTTGTCTGTGTGGCCCTGGGCAGCATGGAATATTCAGCAGTTATCCAGCCGGTATTCTTGTCCTTCAGGAAGGGGGGGACCCTCTCTTCCACGGAAGCTGTGCAAATTACGCGCGTCCGGCCCAGTTCAATCAGCACCGAGCCCTCCGCTGTCTCAATAAAATTCCTGGTTATTTTCAACTCCCGCAACTCGTCGTTCCTTCTTCCATCAGGCCTCATCTATACCTCCGATTTCAGTTCTATCTTATGTATATTATTCAGTTTTCTTTCCATGAATCTTTCTCCTACTTCCCTGAATTTTTCGGGGGAATCGGTTACATAGTACTCGCGTTTTACATCAGCACATTCACTCTTCAAAAGTGAGGACCGTCCCATCACCGCCTTTAGTTCCTTCGCCGTTTCTATTGCGGAGTCGATCAATGTAACGCCGTTGCCCATGATACGGGACAGTACGCCTTTAAGCAGAGGGTAATGGGTGCAACCCAGCACGAGGGTATCGATACCGCTGTCCCTGATCTCTCTCAAATATTTCTCGGCGATCATCTCGACGATTCTCCCTTCGGTCCATCCTTCTTCGACGAGGGGGACAAAAAGGGAACATGCCAATCCGGCCACGTCTACCGAACTGTCCAGCGCCTTTATGGCCCTCGCATAGGAATTACTCTGTATGGTTGCAGACGTTCCGATCACTCCGACTTTCTTATTTACGGTCGATGCCACCGCGGCTTTTGCTCCCGGTTCAATCACGCCGATTACAGGAACATCCGCAGCCGCCTGTAATTCCCGCAGGCTGACGGATGAAACCGTATTGCATGCGATAACGAGCACTTTAATACCCTTGGCTGAAAGAAACCGGGCGCTCTCAAACGAATATCGCGTAACGGTTTCGGGTGAGCGGATGCCATATGGCACTCGCGCGGTGTCTCCGAGATAGATGGTGTCTTCATAAGGAAGGGCGGAGATAATCTCACTTAATACGGTGAGCCCCCCTATGCCGGAATCGAACACCCCGATGGGTTTTACCGGACTATTCACCTGAGATTGCGTTGTCTCCCGTGTAATTATATGAGACGATATCTTTTAAGGCATATTTAAGGTAGATATGTCCCCCAAGGGTCTCGACTTCCCGGCCTTCTATGAGGATTTTCACGTCCTGAATGTTTTGAAGGTTCGACATCAGACTCTCATAGATACCTTTCAGCAAAAGATATTCGGAAAGAGCGTCGCCTTGAAAATTTCGCCGGACCTCATCAGAAAGATCGATATACAGTATGCGGTCTAAACCTGTGTACAGACCGAGTAATTTCACGTCCCGGGGGACATGCAGCGAGTCTCCTGTGTCGTCGCCGCGGAAATATTCTTCTATAACGGCCTCGGCGATCGCCGTTTCGTTGGTCCTTCTTTGGATTCGTTTCTCGACCGACCGAAGACCTTCTTCGGAAGGAAAATAGAGCCTGAGGATAAACAGGTCCTCGGCTACTGTCGGGATATTCCTGGCAGGCGCTTCAACGGCTGTTCCGCTGTTTCCCGGCATGACCTCATGGAATAGGAAGAAGCTCCCCGCAAGGCCCGCGATGAAAAAGAAGACGGTCAGTAAGAGCCATACCTTTTTATTTTTCATAATCCTCCAGGCCTTTTATTATGGCACTCACCAGTCGTTCGCGCGTTTTCGGGTCTGAATAATATGACGCGGAAGAAGGGTACTCGATCATCACGGCTGGAGCGTCTATGGATTCAAGTATCGGTAAAGGCAGTCGTCTGAGCACGACGTCCGCCTTTAATTCTCTTTTGATGGCCTCTCCGAGAGAAACGGCCGCATCACGGCTGTCGTCTATATGCCTGTTCTGTCTGGATGAAAGACTGTAAAGCTCCGTCAGGGCATCCACGTTCCGGTCTTCCACCGACGCAGCATAAACGGCAAAAGACTGTTTTGAGGACGCGCCGGAATGAAGACTGATAAACAGGTCGGGCTTCTTTCCGTTTGCAAAGATAATGCGGTCATAGAGAGAGACATATTGATCGGCGCTCCGCGTGATGAATGTCCTGAGCCCTTTCCTGGCAAGAATATAACGGAGATCCTTCGCAAGGTTCAGATCGCCCTCTTTTTCGTTCGCCCCGTTCAGGACAATCCCGTAATCGTATCCACCATGACCGGCGTCCAGCACGACCGTCTTTAATTCGTGATTTTTAGCTCCGGCAACCTCCGGAACCTGAGGCTTGGAACCCTGAAAAAACCCTGACAACGGTCCCTTGGGCGCGCTATTTGACTCCTGTTTATCGGCGGCGGGTCCATCGGATTGCTGAGGAAGAGACGAAGTCTCCTTTTCTTTTGTTATCCCCAAAAGGTCAAAGACAAGCCGGGGGGGCGAATATAATTTGTATGTCTTTACATCGATTACATTTTTTAAATTGAACAGCAGGACACGGCCTTTTTTCACTATTTCCACGTCGAACTCCGGCGGCCTCTTGAAATCGAAATCTCCGGGAAATTCGATCTTTATGTACGATGGCGAAGCTATTGTATTGGCGTTCCTTATGAAATCCTCGCCGGATTCAAGAACAATTCGCATCCTGGTATCGGCGCGACTGAATCTGAGTGATACCTCATTAACCGGTTCGGCAAAAAGGTGAGGGGTCAGCAGCGCGATGACCAGCAATATCAGGACAACCTTCTTCATATCGTTATAAATCTTTCCATATATGCTCAGTGTTTTTCAAGAAGACGAAGATCCTCTTCCGACAAGCCGAAGATAATTACGTATCTATGGTATGTATGCTCATGACGCGGCAGCGCCGCAAATGGGCGTCCTCCGGGCGTCACGGACTTTCTGTGGGTCCAACGTGATACGTCCCTACGGCATCATAAAAAGCAAGCCGTTTATTATTATATGGGTATCGCAAAGGATTGTCGAGGGATTGCAGTTTCTTCTCTTACTGTAATCCTTATTCTCTTCTTCTGAATGAAATCCCGGGTATGCCCGATAAAATCCCGAACTTATATGAAAAACCGGTAGATACCAAGCCACAATAAACATCCCGAAAAAGCCACAACTTTCTCTGACACGGAAAGCCTGGTCGTTTTTATTACAGCATAGAGGCTGAGTGGAGACGTAAGCCAGCAGGCGGTAAGGAAGACCCATTTCGGAATGCTCTCACGGCGGGAAGGGTCCGGGAATAGCGAACAGAAAGGACATTCGATATCGCCCTCCAATCTGTGGCCGCACCTTGCGCACCGTGTAATGCCCAGGATCTCATCGATGTCGCTCTGACCCATAACTCTATTATAACCGCAATCGGGATCTGTCCATCAAGGACCATAAGGCGAAACCTGTCCCCTTAAGGGTGAATTTAAGAGAAAGCCGATATGTTGGAAAGCCCTACAACACGCTGAAACCGGAGTTTGTTTTTATTCCCCGGACCGCACAGGCAATGTAATCCGGAAAATGTCCCCCCCGGACGCCGGCCCATGAGGATAAGGGAGACTTCCGGCATATAAGCGTCCTCGATTTGACAACGGTTGTGCAGCGAAAGGGTTAGGAAGGAGAAGGAGATAATCGTGAAGACAATTTCTTCAGCTTATGTAAATCGCTCAAAAACTTCTCTCTGGCCGACGGGAACCGATTGGCATAGGCAGGATGGAGGGTGATAAAATAGGTCGTTTCGCCTTTTCTGAGAATTGTCCCGTGTTTTCTTGTTACGCTGATTTCCCTGTCCAGTACGGCAAAACAGGCTACCTTTCCGAGCAGGACAACAATCCTCGGTTTGATCGTACTCAATTGCTCGAACAGATGGTCGCGGCCATGGAGTATATTTTCCCGTGACGGTGTGCCGCGTTCAGGGAGATATTTCACCGGGCTGGTTATATATATCTTTTCTTCATCCAGTCCGATTTCACTGAACATCTTCCGGAGCATCTTACCCGATCTGCCGACGAAAGGACGACCCGTCCTGGCCTCCTCTTTTCCGGGAGCCTCTCCAACGAATACAATCCTGGCAGACGGATCCCCTTCACCCGGAACAGGCTTACCCGTCCCCCACTTTCTGCACTCACGACATCTCTCAATCCGGGATGCGATTTTTGACAGTTCAGATGCGCGGGACGAAACGTCCGTCATGGGAAGGACACATATCTTACTTCAGGGAAAAAGCACCGGAAAGAGAGGGATTTTCTTCCCTCTCTTTCCGGATCATTTGCGGCGATTATTTTACCGCGTCCTTGAATGCCTTACCGGCAGTGAATTTAGGATTCTTCGAAGCCTTGATCTTGATCTTTTCACCGGTCTGAGGGTTTCTCCCGGTTCTCGCTTTCCTTTTGGCAACCGAGAACGTACCAAAACCGACGAGGGTAACCTTGTTCCCCTTCTTTAAAGATTTCTTGATGCCGTCGATGAGGGAATCGAGAGCCTTCCCCGCCTGGGCCTTCGTGGTTCCTGCATCCTGCGCCATTTTGTCGATCAGTTCGGCTTTTGTCATATAACGTCTCCTCCGTAATGAATGGATTTTAGCCAATTATAATCGAAATCGAATTCTTTTACCACAGATAATTGCATAAAAAAACTTTTTATAACCTAAGACCCGGAGAGTTCATCGCTATCAGACTGACTGAGTATGCGTCTCGCTTCAGCCAGCTTTTTATGGTATCTCCTGGTTTTTGCGGCATCTCCCGCGATAACAGCCTTCAGGAGATCACCCTCGAGCTCGGCGACCTCAAGACGTTTGTAATAATCCATGGTTTCTTTCAAGTGAGCGAGCACTATTTTTCCCGTCAGGACCGGGTGGTTGTTCGTAACGTTGGCGTCCTCGAACATCATCCCATGTTCGAGCTCCACTTCGAGCCCCCTGAGGAATTCGTCGAGGGGAATTTTCATATTCCCTGTATTGACTTCAGAGAGGATAATGCGGGCTTCTTCGGGAAGTACCTCCGGCTTTGTCATCTCGGTCCAGTCTTGGATACGTAGTTCCTTGCATACCCTCTTGACTTCATCGACCGACACATATTCTGGAAGCTGCATGGGAAAACCTCCTTGAATGTAATCATATAGTTCAAATTGTAACCTGACGAACGGATAAAGACAATGATAATTATCAAAAGGACCGTGAAAAAGTTACGATACATTTTCGACAATGATGATTAGTGGATCATTACGCCAAGGCATATCCGATATTCAGTAGAATACGAGGCTATAGGAGGGTTGAAGCCATGCTCCATAGCCTTAGGAGATTCAGCAAAGATGAAGTGGCCCAAGAAAGAGCCAAGATACTGAAATTTTACAGTACGTATGGGGAGCAGGCGACTAAGGAGGCTTTTGGGGTGGACAGAAAGCTTATCTACGTATGGAAGAAAAGACTCAAAGACAATAACAAGCACCTGATGGCGTTAATACCCCTCTCGACAAGACCAATCCGTGTAAGACGGATGAATACCGACAAAAGGGTCGAGACATTCATCAGAGAGATGAGGCAAAGGCATCCGAAAATAGGCAAAGAAAAGCTGAAACCCCTGCTCGATGGCTATTGCAAAGAGAAGGGGATTCCTAGCATTTCTGAGTCAACCATCGGAAAGGTCATCAAGAGGAACAAGTTCTTCTTCCAAAAACCTGGCAGGATATATCATGACGCAAGTAGCAAATGGATGGACGATCGCAGGAAGAAACCCCTCAGGCTCAGAGTAAAACATCCTCCCAAACACCATGAGTTTGGGCATTTTCAGGCAGATACATGTGTACAGTTCATAGATGGAATAAGACGTTATATCATCTCAGCAATAGACAGCAAACTGAAATTCTCTTTCTCCTCCTGCTACAGTCATCTTAGCAGCAGAAACAGCCTGGATTTACTGGAAAAACTACAGAGGGTTTATCCTCTACAAATAAGATCCATTCAAACAGATAATGGTTCTGAGTTTCTCGGGGACTTCGAATCATATCTTAAAAGAAAAGGGATCCCACATTATTTTTCATATCCCCGCTGTCCTAGGATT
>JBECKU010000097.1:0-3363 GCA_040235385.1 Candidatus Sulfobium sp.
AGTCGATACTTCTGCCTCGCTGCTGTTTCCTCACCCCCTTGAAAAATTAAATTGCACTAAACAAATAAATCATTTATTAAGTATTTGTTTAGTGAGAGAGCAAAAAAAATCCCTAAGGGATTTTATCGCTTCATACATTCCATCCCGGTCCATACTGGTCAAAAACACGCAACCAATAGTTCGGCTTCTTCATCACCCATATTCTTCCACGCCGACGGAAGGGACTCTCTCAAATATATGGTGTCACCTCTCCTTAATGGCTTCTGAATCCCCTCGACGGTCACAAGCATTTCTCCTCTTAAAACGTGAATTGCCTCTTTCTTTTTAATGGTAAGGAAATGCCCTTCCATCCCCGCCAGCGGCTGGACGACGGCGAGATATAAAGACCCTGTCGAATCATCGGGCGTCAGGGTATAGACCGAAAAACCTCTGTCCCGTTTCAAAAGATTTTTCCGGGTCGCCTCCCAAGGGATCAGCCATGAAATCTCTTCACGCTTCGCGTCTTCCTGAAGCAGCGAGGCCGGACTGACGCCGAGAACGCCCGCTATCTGCACAAATGAATTAAGTGAGGGGCTGATCTGGTTATTTTCGAGCTGGGAGACAAAGCTGGACGTCATTCCGATCTTGTCCGCCAGATCTTTTTGTGACATGCTCAGGGTGATTCTGGCCTGTTTTATCCTGCTTCCTATGCCGAAGGACGGCTCTTTCCGGCCGGGTGCGAGAGAAACGCGGCAGTCTTCAACTTCATAAGCGTGCGGCTTGAAAGCCTCTCTGTTCGATCTTCCGTCGAGCTTTATTGCCTTCAAAAAGAGTTTATCCTTCTTCTTATAAAGTTCGAGAACTACCTGGGTGATATGTCTGAGGTTCGCTTTGAATGTCTGGCTGTGGGCCTCCTTTTCCAGGAGCCAGTATGCCACTGTACCGAGGTCGTATAACCTGGGGCACATATATGTGAAAAATTTATAGGTGTTGTGTTCATCAGCCCAAAGGTCCTGCATGCCGGTAAGACTGTCGAAGATGTATCTCGCTCCTTCGTTCAGCCCATCCTGGAGGCCGTTCAACGTTTCGCTGAAAGAGACGATGTCGCCGGGTCTGCTGACCTTGATGATGCGGGGCGAATCAGGATGCTGCATCTCATAATATTTGAGGAAGGCCCTATCGCTCTTGCCTTTGCCGGACGTGAAGCAATCCAGTACGGTGAGTCGACTCGTGTCCTCCCTGATGTTCAGATAAAGAAGGATGCTTTGGGGCGATTTATTGAAGCTTACGTAAATTACGTCCCGGTCTTCTGAAAGGGACTGGTTGATGAAGTTGCTCATGAAGGCATCTTCGGAACTGCCGGCTTCGACTTCCCAGACGACATTGTCACCGATATGCACCGAGTCGATGAGATTATCTAGATCCCTTATTCCTGTCGAAATCTTGCTCATAGGTAATAGGTTACCGGTTGCCTTTTACCGATAACGTAATAAGGAAGGACGTTTTTTGTCAAGGGAAAAATTAATTTCTGCTTAAAAAGTGTGAAAATGATTTAAATTCAGTTAAATTATTTCGTACATCTTAGAACGGGGCGCTGCCCCGGACCCCGCATACTTTTCTTGCTCGCTCCAACAAAAGTATGCAAAAGAAGGGCGCCCCGGCGAAAATATCACCCTCCGGTCTGCTCGGTCGGGTGCGCTAAATTTTGGGAACTCGCTTCGCTCAGACAGCCCAAAATTCTTAACGTGCCCCCTCGGTCTCAGCCCTGAAATTTTCGAAAGGGAATCCCGGGAAAAATCAAGACTGAAAAGATCAGTACTACCATGGAGAGGGCTTACATGGAACGTACGGTCCATCCGCGTCTTTAATGGATAGGAGAGTCCGGCGAATATATAATTGACAATAAAGAAAGATAAATTTTAATATAACGGTAGCCGTTTGCCGAGAGATTTTAGTGGTGAGAGAGATCTATAACGCCTACCATAACCTTAAGGTTGTAGGCGTTTTTTTAACGGCGATAAATTTTTAATAGTGGTGAGGTTCCGATGTGCCGGTTGGCAGCGATAACATCTTCCGAGTATATTTCTCCTCTTGAGCCGATCCTCGCCCTTGAGACCATGAAAGAAGGACATGACGGTTCCGGGCTCGGGGTTATGATGAAAGATCTCGGCGGCGAGTTCGAGGACCTCAAGGAATATCCGGTCCTGTCAGGAATATGCTCGGATGAGGGTCTCGACGTCCTCGATGCATATATGGAGAAGCACGGGTTCAAAGTCAGACATGCCTGGACTCCTTCCATACATGAGGTTAGCGGGATAAGAAGGCGGGACCATTATTTTGCGCGGGCCTATTCCTATCCCGACTCCTATGCCGACAGATCGTTTCGTGAGAAGGAAGACCTTCTTATGAAGACAAGGCTTGAACTGAGGACGCTGGGCCGGTCCGACGAATCGATTATCGTTTTCTCTTTCTATCCAGATGTCCTGGCTGTGAAGGAAGTGGGCGACCCTCTCCAGTTGAGCGAGTTCTTCGGCCTCGACAATTCTTCAATAAAAGCAAGGATCATCATGGCTCAGGGACGGCAGAACACCAATTACGCCATCAATCTCTATGCATGTCATCCTTTTTTCATTCAGGGCTTTTCGACGATGACTAACGGCGAAAATACCGCATTCGTACCTATCAGGGAGTACCTGACAAGCCGAGGCATCCCCGGGTATGTCGGCTATAACAGCGACAGCGAGGTATTTACGCATATTCTTCACTTCCTGGTGAGGCAGTTAAACTACCCCTTGCCCTACTATAAACACGTGATTACGCCTCTATCCAGTGCCGAAATCACGGGGAGGGAGGACGAGAAGGTGCTGGATCTGCTGAAGAAATCATTGAGGATGCTCTGCATCGACGGTCCTAATTGTGTTATCGGATTTACTCCTGACGGCACGTGCTTTATGGCTCAGGATTCAAAAAAGCTGAGGCCCGGCATGGTCGGGGGAGTTGACGGCAAATATGCATTGATGTCCGAGGAATGCGGGGTGGACAGGGCGGTGCCGGAGCGTGAAAGATCGAAGGATATTTACCCCATGAAATATGATATGGTGCTCGTTTCGCCGGGGGCGGGGGAGGTGAAGGTTTGGAACCAGCTTCGCGACTAGACCATAACCATCAACTTTCCTTAAGAGAGTTCCCGTATATAATAAGGTGGAGGGATGACAGGTGCAAACGCTGCGGCAAATGCACTGCAGTATGTCCGGTCAAGGCTATCGAGCCTGCTGTGAAGATTCTCAGGTCCGTTTCTTCCGAGGGGCCTCTTCCCGCTCCCGTTGCGACCCGTAAGGTTACGTACGTCGTAGAACAGGTTCTGGATATCAATCGCTACTGTAC
>JBECKU010000116.1:0-4313 GCA_040235385.1 Candidatus Sulfobium sp.
GTTACACCGTTGGCACTAAACTTTAATGTATCATCGTTTTTAGAAAAGCGACTCACTAAGGACAGAGCGGCGGTGAAATTGGTTTTGGACGTAATCCAATAAATGATATAATTGGCTAAAAAGGAGGGAGAATGAACAATATTTTACTCTTCGTAATTATAGTAGCGCTGGCCGGCGTCACCGTATTCCTTATTTCTCTGATGATCGAGCTCAGGAAAACCGTGGCTTCCCTGAGGAAGACAACCGAGAACAGTCTCAACCCTTTACTGGACGAACTGCAATTGACGGTGAAGAGCCTGAGAGGCATATCGGATAACATAAATGACGTCACTGAAGACGTAAAACAACTTTCTCACTCCGTAGGGGAAGTAGGGAACAGCATCAGCGCACTCAACCGTGTAATCGGTGACGCAGGGCAATCCGCGACAGTCAGGGCAAAAAGCCTGCGCACCGGCGCCATGGTGGCACTCGAATATCTGGTTGCAAATTTATTCAGGAAAGGAGAGGAAAAATGAGAGACGAAGGCTACAGTTCAGGTTCAATGTTTTTATCATTTCTGTTAGGAGGTGTGGTGGGGGCCGGGCTTGCACTGCTGCTGGCGCCGCAGTCCGGGCCGGAAACCAGGGAAAAGATCAGAGGTTTCGCGGACGATGTAAAAAATAAGACGACCCATTACGTAGACGATACGAAAGAGAAGGTTTCCTCCTATGTCGACAAGGGCAAAGACTACTACGAAGGAAAAAAGACCCTGGTAAAATCGGCGGTCGAAGCGGGTAAGGACGCGTACGAGAAAGAAAAGGAGAAACTTTCCAAAGAACCCAATGCATGAAGCATCGATAGCGGTCAGTCTTCTGGATATGGTTTCCAGACATTGCGCGAAAAGCGGTTATGCACGGATCGATTCGATCAACGTGAAAATAGGAAGGGCGTCGGGTATAATGCCGGACGCCCTTATTTTCGCGTTCAACGCCTTGAAATACGGCACACCGGCCGGTGAGGCCGTACTCAATGTCGAAGAGGTCGCCGTATCCGGATATTGTGACGGCTGCGCTTCCCGGTTTTTAGTAGAAGAAGATTTTGTATTAAGCTGCCCTCTTTGCGGGGGCTCGCAATTCCGTATTACATCAGGACGCGAGCTGGACTTAATCGACATGGAAGTGCCCTGACGACAGAAAAATTAACCACGGAGGCACTGAGACACAGAGAAAGCCTATTTTAAGCCTCTCTGTGCCTTAGTGTCTCCGTGGTGAAATTCTCTTTGGTTCCTGTTTTGCCGGTTCAGGGTATAATGATTAATCGCTCATATCCAAAGGAGGACGTGATCATTGAAAGTCAAGATCGTGAGCAGAATACTCGAAGCAAATGACAGAATCGCCCGGGAAAACCGGAAGATATTTGACGACGCCGGCGTCTTTGTCATAAATCTCATGAGCGCTCCGGGTGCGGGGAAGACGTCTCTTCTGGAAAGAACTATCGGGGACATGACAGGTCTCAGGGCAGGCGTTATCGAGGGTGATATCGCCGGGACCGACGACGCTGAAAGGATGGAAACTTTTGGTATCCCGGTGGTACAGATAAATACGGGAGGTGCATGCCACCTGGATGCAAATATGATAAGCGAAGTACTGACGGAGCTAACCCTTGCCGATCTGGATCTTGTTTTTATAGAGAACGTGGGCAATCTTGTATGCCCCGCAGAATTTAAAGTCGGAGAAGATATAAAGATCATGCTTCTCAGTATTACTGAGGGACATGACAAGCCCCTGAAATACCCTCTCATGTTCAGGGAATCTTCCGCCCTTATCCTGAACAAGATGGATCTGGCACCCTATACAAATGTCGATGTCTCCAAGATTGAAAAGGACGCGCTTTCTCTCAATCCGGAACTTACAATCTTCAAGGTTTCCTGCACGACCGGCGATGGGATAGGGGACTGGATCGAATGGCTTGGTAAACTGGGCCGTAAAAGGTGACCTGAAGTCTCTTTTTAATTCGATTTCCTGATCTTTCACGAATTTCCGGCTTGACAAAAAAAGACCCACCCTCTAAAATCTGGATTAAATTTTTTTAATCTTTATAAGGAGGAGTGAACCATGAAAACCGGGGGAGCCAGGGAAAAACGGGCACTAATTCCAAATTTTTACAATTATTTTGTATATTTTATCATCATCTCTGTCCTTATTCTTTTTAATGCTTTCAGTGCATCAAGGGTCCAGGCAGCCGAATCGTGCGTTTCGAGTAAATGCCATTCCGACATGGGCAAGGACAAATTCGTCCATGGACCCGTGGCGGTCGGAAACTGTTCCGTTTGTCACACGAACAAGGGAAAACACAAATTCGAAGCGATCAAGCAGGTCGCAGCCAAATGCTATAAATGTCACGACAAGGTAAATACGAAGAAAGCCGTTCACAAGCCTGTAAAGGACGGAAACTGTACACAATGTCATAACCCGCATCAGTCTCCTTACAAATATCAGCTCCGGGCAGAGCGTACCGATCTTTGCCTTATGTGCCATGACAAAAAGTTCTCCGCGGGAAAATACATCCATGGACCTGTATCGGTCGGGGGGTGCGTTATGTGCCATAACCCGCATCAGACAGATTACCCCAAAATGCTCAACGGCTCCGGAAACGAAGTCTGTTTTCAATGTCACACCGACAAGGCAGAGGCTTTCAAAGGGAAGAAATTCGTACATGCCCCGGTACAGGACAGCTGCGTCAACTGTCACAGCCCTCACGCAGGAGATTTCAAATATAATTTTGCTGTGGATGGTTCCAGGGACCTCTGCTATCAGTGCCATCCCGACAAGAAAGACTGGGTCGAAAAAGTCAAAGTCAAACATGGGGGCCTTTATACTGAAAGAAAATGTCTTGCCTGCCACGACCCGCATGTCTCCGACTACCCGAAACAGCTTGTCAAGGAACCCGTTGCGTCCTGTAATATGTGCCATAACAAGCCACTCGATACACCTGACGGGAAAATAATTAATATGGAAGATTATCTCACGGTGAATAAGGAAGCCCATGGCCCAATTCTTCAGGGCGATTGCTCCTCTTGCCATAATACGCACGGTTCGGATAATTTCAGGATGCTGCGAAAAAATTTCCCTCCTGTTTTCTACGCGCCCTTCGATATCGACAACTACGAGCTTTGCTTTAACTGCCATGAAAAAACGCTGGTCCTCGATCCGAAAACCACTACTCTGACGGGGTTCAGGAACGGCGACCAGAACCTGCACTACGTGCACGTGAACAAGAAAAAGGGAAGGACCTGCAGGGCGTGCCATGACGCCCATGCAACGAATAATCCGCGTCATATCAGGGACGCGGTCCCTTTCGGCGCCTGGGACCTCCCGGTAGGGTTCTCGATCTCTGAAAACGGCGGTTCATGCCTTCCGGGCTGCCATCAGAAATTCTCCTATGACAGAAAAGAGCCTGTGAAGAACCGCTAGCGTCCCGAATGAAGGATTGTGATGTGGAAAATACGCTCGAATCGGCTGGAAATCTTCTGCGACTCGTCATAGTTTTCGCCGGCATTTCTTTTTTTTCTTGCCTGGTCTCCGGGGGCGCTCTTGCCGGGAACGAAACTGAAAAAAATTGCATTGAAGCAAAAACATTGTTTGAGGCCGGCAAGGTGGAAGAAGCTGTCGCATCGATGAAATTGTGTATCGATGCCGACCCGGAAAATGCCGGATCCTTTGAAAAATTGGGTGAAATGTTTTCCAGACAAGAGAAGTATGACGATGCGGTCCAGGCATTTGATTCCGCCCTGGAAATAAACCCCCGTCTTCGAACGGCAAAGACGGGAAAAGGGATAGCGCTGATGAAAAAGGGGGACCTTAAAGAGGCGGAATCCGTGCTGAAAGATGCGCTTGTCCTGAA
This sequence comes from Candidatus Sulfobium sp., assembly GCA_040235385.1. Classification (GTDB taxonomy): domain Bacteria; phylum Nitrospirota; class Thermodesulfovibrionia; order Thermodesulfovibrionales; family UBA6898; genus JBECKU01. The sequence continues at coordinate 3,883 of JBECKU010000116.1, forward strand.
CCCCTATCCCTCTATGACCCACTATGTCCTCGGCATCATCTATGAAAAACAGGGACTTTTTGAAAAGGCCGTCATCGAGTATAAACAAGGCATAGAAAAATACAAGAGCGGGAAACAATGAGCAGGCAACGAAACAGGACGATGAAATTTAGAGCCGACATCTCAATCTGCTTTCTTATAGCCTTTTTTTCATTTTCTCCTGTTGCTATGGCTCAGGCGCTCCTTCAGATCGGCACACAGGCCCCGGAATTTACCCTGAATGATATCAGCGGGAAAGAAATCAGCCTCTCCGAATATTCCGGGAAAAAGGCGGTCATCGTAATGTTCTGGTCGACATGGAGCGGCAAATCGGCCAAAGCGCTTAAAAGGTTCGAAGAATTCCAGAGGAAATATGGAGAGAAAGGTGTTCAGGTCATAGGTATCAATACCGA
>JBECKU010000367.1:0-1853 GCA_040235385.1 Candidatus Sulfobium sp.
CGCCAGGCGAGATCCGCGGCCGTACCGGGCGATCTTGCATAGCCGCGCGCGAGCTCGGTTGCGAGGAACAGAATCGAGAGCGCAATCGTGGCCTCGACGGCCGACTGCGAGAACCTGACGAAGCCGAGCGTCGCTGCCGCGAGCGTGATGCTGTGCGCGAGCGTGAACGCCGTGATCGTCATGACCAGGCGGCGCCATCCACTGACGATCAGGAGCAGCGCGAGAACGAAGAGCAGATGATCGACGCCGAGCAGGATGTGCTCGACCCCGAGCGCCGTGTAGGTCACTGCCACGTCGAGCATGCCGGGTCGCTCGGGAATGACGACGGACGGCGCGTCGGGCACGAGCCGGTGCGTGAACGACGTCCCGTCGGCATAGTCGATCCTGAGGAGCACATCGGTATCGGTGGCCTCGAGACCGTCGATCGCGAACGTGCCGCCGGCCAGTGGCCCGCCGCAGAGCACGGTGGCCTGCTGCATTCGAAACTCGTTGGCGACCTGAACGCCGTCGAGCAGGTGCAGCCGAACCGGACCGGCCACGGCGCAGCCCTCGGGGAGTTGCGGCGACAGCGCATCGGCGAGGCCGCCCGAGACGGAGACCTTCCAGCGCGCATCGAACCGGTCCGGTGCCGTCTCGGTCATGCCGAAGAATCCGGGGCTCAGGCGGTGCGCGCAGGCGGGCGCTGCGACGAGCGTGACGAGCGCGAGCAGCAGCGCCGCCGGACGCATCACGGCCAGCGCTCGGGTGCGCTGTCGGGCTGCCATTGCACGGAGATCTCGAACTGCGATCGCATCTCGTCGAATGCGGCCGCGTTCGCGCGCGCGAGCTGCTCGGCAGCGTAAGTGGCGCGCACCTGCTCCTCGACCTCGGCGAACGCGGGATCGCGAGCCGCGCTTCTCCCGGTCACGCGGACGAGATGCAGCCCGAATCCCGACTCGAACGGGCCGATCCAGCGGCCCTCTTCCGCGCCGAAGACCGCAGACGTCAGCGGCTCACCGAAAAGCGTCCGGACCCTGGCCGCGTCGGCGGCCTCGAAGCGACCCGAGAGCGGCGTCGCATCACCGAAATCCGACGGATCGGCGCCACGGCGCAGCGCCGCGAGCGCCTCCTCGGCATCGGCCTCGACGTCGTCTCCGCGCACCGAAGGACTGAAGAAGAGGTGATCGAAGCTCACGAGCTCGGGAATCCGGAAGCGCTCGCGATTCGACTCGAACCAGGCCTCGAGGTCGGCGTCGGGCGGCAGCGGGTCGGCGACATTCTCCGTGAGCTCGCGCATCTTCTCGATGAGACGCTGCCGCACGAGCTCGTCGTCGACGTCGAGACCGAGAGCGAGCGCCTCGCGGTAATAGACCTCCTCGCGGATCGCATCGGCCACGAGCCGCTCGAGCTCCCCGGGCGTCGGTGGCCGCCCCTGCAGCAGCTCGGCCGTGCGCGTGAGCTCGCTGACACGCTCGGCCGGAATCAGAATTTCGTCGCGGGCAGGCTCCGAATCGAACCAGCTCAGAAGGGCGAAGAGGATGCCGCCGACAGCGAGGAAATGGACGAGGGGGTCGTTGCGCAGCATGGCTGCGCCCTATTATCAGCGCAGCCGGACGAGACCGGCAAACGAAAAAAAAAGACGCGCCCCGGCCGGGACTGCCGGGACGCGAATCGGGGGACCTTGGGGCGCGTGTCAGCGCCGGAAAAACGAGTCGGGCTGCTGGTAGCGGCGATACGGCTCCTGGCGGCGCTCCGGGGCATCCGGCAGGGCCGCCTGCAGGCGCGCCTCGTCGAGCTGCTCGAGCTCGGCCGTCAGGGACTGCCGCTCGCCGTCGCGCAGGATCTCGATGTCGACCTTGTCACCGGCGTCGAGC
>JBECKU010000122.1:0-12860 GCA_040235385.1 Candidatus Sulfobium sp.
ACAAGTGTGACTGCCTCGTGCAGTAGATCGTTAACATCGACACTCGTCAGTTCGAGGGGCCTTTTCTTTGCAAATTCGAGGAGTTGACGGATTATCTCCCTGGCACGCATCGATTCCCTTGCAATAATTTCAATATCGTTCATGATATTCTCGATAGATGTCTCTTCCCTGATAAGGTCGGTATATCCCATAATACTCGTCAAAGGATTATTGATTTCGTGCGCCACATTTGAGGCAAGTTCTCCAATCGCTGCGAGTTTTGCGGCCTGTATGAGCTGTTCCTGCATCTCCTCCATTTCCCGCATCTGCATTTTCAGATCTTCGTACAGGATCGAATTTTCGATCGCGACCGAGACATTATTGGAGATAATGCCGACCATTCTTACCGCTTCCTCCCCGAATTCGCCGTTCTTCCTGTTCGCGAGGCGCATTATCCCTATCAGATCACCCTCGAGTCTCACCCATCCCAACAGCATGTTGCGGACCTTGAGCGTCAAACCGCCCGTCAATCCCTCCGGAATATTCCCCCGTGAAAGGTCATTGACGATAAGAGGTCTCCCGCCGCAGGAAGAAAACAGTTCCGCGATCTCCTTCCTTTTTACCCTTACAGAACGGACCTGATCTTCATCGAGGCCGAAGGCGGGGAACTTGTGTTCGAGATATTCACCCGTCTCATCCGGCAGCAACAAGCCGCTCTGTTCCACTTCTATGAGATTCGCCACCCCGCCGGAGACCTCGGTAAGAATTTCCCTGATATTTGATATGGAGTGAAAAGGCAGCGTGATTCTGTAAAGGGTGGAAAGGCGGTCCATATGCTGAACGATCTTCTCATTGCTTTGATGGAGTGAAAGACTCATCTCATTGATCGAGGAGGCCAGTTCTCCGAACTCCGTAGAATCGGAATAACCGGTGACATAGCCGAGTTGTCCTCCTGCGATCTTCCGGGTCACGCTCATCAATTCCCTGATGGGGTGAAGGATCCGCCGGGTCAGACTGACCGCAGTCCACAACCCGATAAGAAAAGCGATCAGCAGGGTGAAGACAAGAATCCTCTGGGCGCTTCTCACGTCATCGATCGCCTTCTGTGTCCTTTCCTGCAGCCTTCGGTTGGCTATGAGGGTCATCTCGGACGTGATATCGACAAGCTCCGTCGCGGTATCGTATGAGTCCGCCTTGAGAGAAGTGATCAATTTTTCGTTGGCGGAGGCGGTAATATAATAGCTGAGCGACGACTTGAACCTGCCGATGAGATCATTTATCTCGCCCAGCTTTTTTGTAATCACCGTGGAATGGTGGCATCCTTTGCAGTCCCTGATCGCGCCGTCGAGGTGCATCACATTCGATACAATATTGTCGAGGCTCCCCCCAAGCTCCGTGTGGACCGTCAGGAGGTCTTTCTCTACATTCTGGATCTTGATCACAAGATCCTGTCTGAGAATTTCTACACTGTGGAGAGTAATGATCTTCTCAAGTTCCGCAGTAGTGAACTTTATGTACAGCATGGAGATGACGGCGCCTATCGAAAAAATAAGGAAAAGAAGCGATAAATAGGCTATGATCCTGTTTTTCATCTTGGTTGAATTTGTGACACCACGACGGTTAAGGTATAATTATATGCAATAAAGCCGGAATTATCCATACTAATATCATACGTGAGAAGGAGATCGACATGGCCAGAAAAACCATACAGATAGACGGAATGTCCTGCCAGCATTGCGTCATGAGAGTAAAAAAAGCAATAGAAGGATTGCAGGGAGTCCAGGAACTGGATGTGCAGATCGGCAGCGCGGACGTCACATTCGACGAATCGAAGGTCCGGGAAAAAGATATCGAAGATGCGATAACAAAGGCGGGATACAAAGTCAGGAACTGATCTTTTAACCCCCGATCATGCTGAAGTTCTATTTCGTCAGCTGATGCCGGTTTCTTAACCCCCCCTTAACGTCCCCCCTGTCTTCATCAAGACGTAGTCGACCAGACCCTTGTGGACGGGTTCGACTTCGTTGTCGGTCAGGGTCCTCTCATCTGACCGGTAAGTTATTCTGAAGGCCAGACTCTTTTTATCTCCGGGAATATTCTTGCCTTTGTAGTAATCGAAGAGTTCCGCTCTTTCTACCCATTTAGACCGATATTCATTGATGTAGCCCAAAATTTCTTCCGCCGTAACAGTGTCGTCAGTAAGGACGGCCACGTCACGGTCTATAGAAGGATATCTGGGGATCCCGTGATAGGTGAGACGTACCGGGACCGCTGAAAGTAAGGCGTCCAGGTCCATCTCGAAAACAATGATCTCCGGCTTATGGACTTTCAGTCCGAGACGCTCCGAAATTTCCGGGCCCAGTTCTCCCACAAAGCCGATGCGCTTCTCTCCCAAAAGGATATCCGCACCTTTCCCTCTGTGCAAGGAAGCTTCCAGGGAAGGAACGAACGAGACTCCGCGTACCTTCATCTCGTCGAAAAGACACTCGATAACACCCTTCGCGATGAAAAATGGGGGTGCATCATCTTTCCAAAGGGACGGTTGATTCTCACGGTAAAATATCCCGGAAAGTCTCAGTTCTTCATTGGGGAGCTGATAACCCGAGTCTATGAATATCTTCGCGATCTCAAAGAACCCGATGTCCCTGATACCCCGTGAAAGATTGTAAACAAAGTTGTGTATCAGTGAAGGTATCAATGTAGTACGCATCAGGGATTCTTCCTGTCTGAGGGGGTTCATCACCTTAACATGCTTTCTTCTCGGATCGTCTGCCCGCAGCGAGATCAGGTCGAGATCAGCGGGGTTCATGAAACTGTAATTGATCACCTCGGAAAACCCGGCTTTTCTCAATGCTTCCTTCATCCTGTCGATATTCATACCCTTGCGGTCAAGACGTCCCTCCGGAAGGCCCGACTTCGGGACCTTTACAGGGATGTTCGCATACCCATGGAGACGCGCGACCTCTTCCACTATGTCAAAGGATGTCCCGATATCCCTCCTGTAAGAAGGGGGATGAACGAAGAAAAGGTCTTCTCCTGCGTCCTCGGGCTCAAGCCCGGCTTTGGCAAGAATCTGCATCATTTCATCTTTTACAAGAGATGTGCCGAGCAGAGAGTTGATCCTGCCGCATCTAACCCTAACCCTTCCGGCCTGGTAGGGAACCGGATATGCATCGACCATCTCATGGACCGTCCCTCCGCCGGTCTCCATCATAAGCTTTGCAGCCCTGTCCAGAGCTTTGACAAGGAACTCTATATCCGTCCCCCTTTCGAAGCGATAGGAAGACTCGCTTCTCAGCCCCAACTGCTTCGATGTTCTTCTTATGGAAACAGGTTCGAAGTGGGCGCTTTCGAGAAAGATATTCTTCGAGTCCCCGGTCACGCTCGATTCCTCTCCCCCCATGATACCGGCCACAGCAACAGGATCTCTCCCGTCCCATATGAGCAGCGCATCTTCAGGCAATTTTCTCTCAATCCCGTCCAGGGTAGTAAGCGTCCTGCTCCCTCCGGCTTTCCCTACTTTTATCTTTCCATCCCTCAGCTTATCAGCATCGAAGGCGTGCAGCGGATGACCGAATTCCAGCAAAACGTAATTGGTTATATCAACGATATTATTGTTGAGCGCCCTCAGGTCGCACTTTTCGAGTCTCTCTTTGATCCACTCCGGGGTTTCTCCGACCGTTATCCCGTTTATCAGTCTTCCAGTGTACCTGTTGCATAATTCCGGGTCGAGGATTTCCACGTCGATCCCGCCGCCGGCCTCAGTTTTTCCGACATCGCTGTCCGGCATCTTCAGGGAAAGCCCGAACGCTGCAGCGACTTCACGCGCGATGCCCAAAACACTGAGGCAATCAGGCCTGTTCGGCGTTACATTGACCTCAAAGAGCGTGTCCCCGTCGACCGGTTCCATACCCTCGATCTCGAGCCCGGCCGTAGTCAGTTTCTCCGCCACATCCTCGGGGGAAGCCGGAATATCCACAAAATCTTTCAGCCACTCGAAAGAAATCTTCATCTCATCTCGCCGTCAAAACTGACGCAAAAACCTCATATCGTTTTCATAAAACAGTCGGATGTCATCGATCGAATACTTTAACATCGTCATCCTCTCTATCCCCATGCCGAAAGCGAAGCCGGAGTATTTTTCCGGGTCATAACCGACCATCTCGAAAACCCTCGGATTTACGAGTCCTGAACCGAGGATCTCGATCCAGCCCGTCGTCTTACAGATCCTGCAGCCTTTTCCCGTGCAGAAAATGCACCCTATGTCCACTTCCGCGCTCGGTTCCGTAAACGGGAAATAGCTCGGACGAAACCGCACCGGGGTGTCCTTGTCGAAAAAACTGTGAAGGAACAATTCCAAAACTCCCTTGAGGTCGCTGAACGAAATATCCGTATCCACCATAAGGCCTTCGATCTGATGGAACATGGCGGTATGAGAGACATCGGCGTCGCACCTGTAAACTTTCCCGGGGGCAATGATCCTGAGCGGTGGTTTTCTCTTCTCCATCACCCTGACCTGTACGGGAGAGGTATGCGTTCTGAGTACCACATCATCCGAAATATAGAACGTATCCTGCATATCCCGGGCAGGGTGGTCCCGGGGGATATTGAGCGCCTCGAAGTTGTAATAATCCAGTTCGATCTCGGGACCCTCCTCTATCTCAAAGCCCATTGAAACAAAGATATCCGATATCTCCGAAAGGACCTGGTTGACAGGATGCCTTCTGCCGAAAGGGATATATTTCCCGGGCAGCGTTATATCGACCTTCTCGGTAAGAAGGCGTTTCCCTGTCTCCTTTTCCTTAATGATCTGTTCATGGTCGTCCAGGGTCTCTTCAATAAATGATTTCAGTTCATTAAGGGCCTTGCCGGCAGCCGGTTTCTCCTCTGCGGGAAGCGAAGAAAGGGCCTTTAACCGAACGGTTAAAAGCCCCTTTCTCCCTGAATATTTTGCCCTGAGTTTTTGAAGACCGGCCGGATCGGAGACCGACTCAATTTCCTCGAGGAATGATTTTTTTAAAGATAGAAGGTCATCCACAGATTCTAGGAAGCCAGCGCAGCCTTTACTGTTTCCGTTATCTTGCTGAAAGCCTTTGGATCATGATAGGCAAGATGAGCGAGCGATTTCCTGTCAAGCAGGATATTCGATTTCCTGAGCCCGCACATGAATTGACTGTAGTTCAAATCCTCCGCACGGACAGCGGCGCTTATTCGCGTTATCCAGAGAGACCTGAATTCACGCTTCCTCGCTTTTCTGTCGCGATATGCATATTGCAAGGCCTTGTCGACGGTTTCCGTCGCGGACCGAAACAGACGGCTCCTCGCCCCGTAATACCCGCTTGCCCTATCGAGGATCTTCTTCCTCCTCCTCCTCGTTTTAAAACCACCTTTTGCCCTCGGCATGTTCTCCTCCTGAAATCAAAATAACCCATGGGATGCTTATCCCGCCTGTCGCGGGGCGTTGTTTCATCCCGACTATTTACATATATGGCAGCAGCATCCTGATATTCTTGTAATCCGCATCTGAAACAAGCGCGGCCGTTCTCAGGTGTCTCGTCCGTTTCGCCGGCTTACTCGTAAGAAGATGGCTCTTGTACCCCTTATTCCTTTTAATCTTCCCGGATGCGGTAACCTTGAACCTCTTTGCGGCGCCTCTGTGTGTCTTCAGCTTAGGCATCTCTTCCTCCAGTCATATCAAAGTAAAAAAGAGGGGAACCTCTCAGCACCCCTGATTGTTCCATCTTAAATGCAAGAACTATGAATTATACATTAAAAAAAAAGATTTGTCACCGGTCCGGTTCTTACGGTCAAGGTAATGCTTTTGTTTCACAAAAGCAATTACGGGCAAAGCAAGATCTCCTTAGATCTCCTTTATTAACTGAAGCAATTTCAGGTCCCGTAAACATTTTTGATAAGAACCAGGTATTCAAGGGACATTTACATAACTGTGAAGATGAATTTACGACTTCGGAGCTACGACCATTGTGATATGATTTCCCTCCAGCCTGGGCGACTGTTCAATCTGATATTTGCCCGTCAACCGCCCGGATATCTTATCGAAAACCTTCATTCCCAACTCCGGCCGTATAATCTCCCGTCCCCTGAAATACATGACAACCTTGGTTTTGTTCCCTTCTTCTATGAACCTGTTGATATTTCTGATCTTCAGTTCCAGATCATGCTCATTTATCTGGGGCCGAACCTTGACCTCCTTCAGCCCACCTGTTTTTTTCTGCGCATGCTTTTTGTTAAGCTCATATTTGTATTTTCCGAAATCCAGTATCTTGCACACGGGGGGGGTCGCATTCGGAGATACTTCGACCAGATCAAGATCTTTTTCAGCCGCCCGCTGTAACGCCTCTCGCACCGGCATCACCCCTGCCTGCTGACCTTCACTGTCTATTAACCTCACTTCCCTAGTCCTGATCTGTTCGTTGACCCTTATGCCCCTGCTATAATCTTTGCTGCCTATGTTTTCACCTCCTGAGGTTTATCTCTTCCCGGAGAAAGGAGAGAACTTGTTCCACTTCGAAGGGGCCGACGTTTTCCCCGTTTCGCCTTCTGAGCATTACGCTTCGGTCAGATGCTTCCTTATCTCCAATTATAATTGAATACGGGATCTTCCTAATAGTGCTCTTCCTTATTTTGTTGCCGATCTTCTCGTTGCCGGAATCCAGCTCGACCCTTATGCCCGAGTCTTTGAGTTCCCTGAATATGCTTTCAGCATAATCCTCATGACGCACTGCGATCGTCAGCAATGAGAGCTGAACAGGCGAAAGCCAGAGCGGGAAGGCCCCTGCGTGATGCTCGATCAGGATACCGAAAAATCTCTCGAGAGATCCCATCAGGGCCCTGTGGATCATGATCGGTCTGTGCTCCCTGCCGTCGGACCCCCGGAAGGTGATATCAAACCTCTCGGGGTTGTTGAAATCGACCTGGATCGTGCTGCACTGCCAGGGTCTCCCGAGTGTGTCTTTTACCTTGATGTCTATTTTAGGTCCGTAGAAAACGCCTTCTCCCGGATCGATCATAAAGGGTATGCCCTTCGTCTCGAGAGCTCTTTTCAGGGCATTCGTCGACCTCTCCCAGTTTTCAAGACTCCCCACATACTTCTCCGGGCGCGTCGAAAGGTATACGTCGTACTGATCGAATCCGAATGTCCTCAGTATAAAGAGCGTAAAATCCAGGACCCTAAGTATTTCCTCTTCTATCTGGTCTTCCCTGCAGAATATGTGGGCGTCATCCTGGGTAAATCCCCTCACCCTCAAAAGTCCGTGCAATACCCCGGAACGCTCATAGCGGTAAACCGTCCCAAGTTCGGCAAACCTGATCGGGAGGTCACGATAACTCCTCAGGGAGCTTTTATATACGGCAAGATGAAAAGGGCAGTTCATAGGCTTGATCTCGTAATCGACACCCTCTATCTCCATCGGCGAATACATATTTTCCCTGTAAAAATCGAGATGGCCGCTCCTCTTCCAGAGCTCGAGCTTCGCGATATGGGGGGAATACAGTATCTTGTAATCGGCCTTCAGATGCTCATCCCTCCAGAAATCTTCTATCGTCTTGCGGATCAGGGCGCCGTTCGGATGCCACAGGATAAGCCCGGAACCGATCTCGTCGCTGATGCTGAAAAGGTCGAGTTCCTTACCGAGCCTGCGGTGGTCCCTCTTCTTGACCTCCTCGAGAAAATCGAGGTATTTCTTTAGATCTTTTGGATCATTGAATGCAGTTCCGTAAATCCTCTGGAGCATCTTGTTCTTCTCGTCACCCCGCCAGTAAGCACCCGCAACACTAAGGAGCTTGAAAGCCGTAATCCTGCCCGTAGAGGCCAGATGAGGTCCCCGGCAGAGGTCTGTGAAGCCGTCTTCTTCATACAGGGATACACGGTCATCCGGGATTTCCCTGAGGAGATCGACTTTATATTTCTCACCGCTTTTATCGAACAGGTCGATAGCCTCTTCTTTGGACATTTCTTTCCTCACAAAAGACTTGTTCTGTCTAATGATCTTCCCCATCTCTTTTTCTATTGCCGTAATGTCCTCTGGAGTAAACGTCCTGTCTATATCGAAATCATAGTAGAACCCGTCCTGGACCGCCGGCCCTATCGCCACTTTGGCCTCGGGGAAGAGGTTTTTTACGGCATGCGCCATTACATGTGACGTGCTGTGGCGGTAAATCTCCTTCCCCTCTTCCGAGTCAAAGGTAATCGGTTCGATCATATCGTTTTCGGCCGCTGAATTAATGGCTTCGATGTCCCTGGGAATGCCGTTGATCTTCACCGCGACGGCCTTGGCCTTTTTGAGACGCTTCTCAATCTCGGCTATATCGCCGATCTCCGTGATGTTTCCGTCTGATGTGCGTAGTTTAATAATTAAACCTCCATTGATATATGTACTGTTCCCTATTATAGAACGGAAATATCATACATGATAGTAGTCTTTATTTCAATCGGTTCAACGGCTGCCAGAAGATGGTTTTGTGGCGATCATATTTCGGAGGCGGACCGGTTCTTTACACTCGTGACATTGACTCAATCCGACCTGTCGATTATTATTACATGACAAGGAGATCCAGCAACGCCGAGATACAGGGAAAATACAGTTTGCCTCTAATATACAAATATAAAAAGCCCGCTGTAACGCCATCAAAACGCGAAAATCTCATGACCCTCCTCAGGCATCTCAGCCCCGACGCAGTCGGTCTGGAGACGGAATACTGTTTTTATATCGAATCGACCGGGGTCGTTCTGCCCTACGAAGATGAGATATTGGACTGGCTGCTCAGCGAGACTTTCGAGCCGGAAAATTTTTCCTCTGAGAGTTTCCTGACGGAACCGCCGCCCCGGTTTCCTTCCGGAAAACAGAATACCGGAGATTTTGCCGCTTATCACTACATCGTCGAGGTCGGCCCGCGCCTTAATTTTACGACGGCGTGGTCGACAAATGCCGTGTCCATCTGCAGGGCATGCGGACTTTCAAAGATAACGAGGATCGAGCGTTCCAGAAGATACAGGATCGAGTCGAAGACCCCTCTTGATGAATCTTCGATCGAAAAGTTCGCAAATGAACTATATGACCGGATGACGGAGTGTACTTATCCCGAACGCCTCACCACCTTCGAAACAGGTATAAGACCCGAAGCTTATTATTATGTTCCTCTAATCGAAAAAGGCCGGAGCGCACTTGAAAAGATCAATGCCGAAATGGGCCTGGGTCTGGACGACTGGGACATCGATTATTATTACAATCTTTTCGTGAACGACATCGGCAGGAATCCTACGAATGTCGAGTGTTTCGATCTCAGCCAGTCCAACAGCGAACACTCGCGCCACTGGTTTTTCAGGGGCAGGCTGATCATCGACGGCAAAGAGGCCCCTGAAAACCTCATGTCGGTCATACGTAAAACCCTCGACAGCAATCCCGGCAACAGCGTGATTGCATTCAGGGACAATTCCAGTGCGATAAAGGGATATGAGATAGAAACCATTACCCCTGCAATGCCGGGTAAACCTTCGCGCTTTGAAAAAGAATCGGCCTTATATCACATTATTTTCACGGCGGAAACACATAACTTTCCGAGCGGGGTCGCACCCTTTCCGGGAGCCGAGACGGGTACCGGAGGAAGGATAAGAGACGTGCAGGCGACGGGCAGAGGCTCTCTTGTCGTCGCGGGTACGGCGGCTTATTGTGTCGGCAACCTTTTGATACCCGGATATATTCTTCCATGGGAAGACGGTAAGTTCATTTATCCTTCCAATCTCGCACGCGCCCTGACTATCGAGATCGAAGCCAGCAACGGAGCCTCGGATTACGGGAATAAGTTCGGTGAACCCGTCATCCAGGGATATACGAGATCCTTCGGTCTCAGGATGCCCGACGGAGAGCGAAGAGAGTGGATCAAACCGATCATGTTCACCGGAGGGGTCGGTCAGATCGATTCCCGCCATATATCAAAGAGAGACCCGGAAAAGGGAATGCTTGTAACAAAAGTCGGGGGTCCCGCATACCGGATAGGCATGGGCGGGGGGTCCGCATCGAGCATGATACAGGGGCAGAACGTCGCAGAACTGGATTTCAATGCGGTGCAGAGAGGCGACGCGGAGATGGAACAGAAGATAAACCGGGTAGTACGGGCCTGCGTCGAGATGGGCGACCACAATCCGATCGTGAGCATACATGACCAGGGGGCCGGAGGTAACTGCAATGTAGTAAAGGAGATCATCTATCCCGCCGGCGCCAGGATTGAGATAAGACAGATCCCGCTCGGAGACACTACTCTTTCGGTCCTTGAAATCTGGGGGGCCGAATACCAGGAACAAAACGCTCTTCTGATCCGCCCCGACCAGGCCGGGGACTTTCTCGAATTGTGCCGGCGCGAAAAAGTGTCCTGTGCCTTTATTGGGACTATAACGGGGGACGGTTTTATCGTCCTCCATGACGAGACCGACGGGAGCACACCGGTCAACCTTCACCTCGACAAGATCCTCGGTGACATGCCGGGAAAGACCTTCAGTCTGGAGAGGATCAAGCGAAGGCTGGAACCCCTGAATCTCCCTGATGGTCTGACCGTGAAGGAGGCACTCAACCGCGTCCTCCGGCTCCTCTCCGTGGGGTCCAAGAGATTTCTCACAAACAAAGTCGACAGAAGTGTTACGGGGCTCGTAGCCAGACAGCAATGTTGCGGCCCTTTGCAAGTGACTGTTTCCGATGTGGCTGTAATCGCCCAGAGCCATCTCGGTATCACGGGGGCCGCGATATCGATCGGGGAGCAGCCTGTCAAGGGACTCATCAATCCCAAAGCTATGGCCAGGTTGAGCGTCGCGGAAGCCCTTACGAATATGGTGTGGGCAAAGATAAGCGGACTCCAGGATATTAAATGCTCCGGCAACTGGATGTGGGCCCCGAAGCTTCCCGGCGAGGGCGCCGATCTTTATGATGCTGCCGTGGCCATGAGGGATATTATGCTGGAACTGGAGATCGCAGTGGACGGGGGAAAAGACAGTCTTTCCATGGCTGCGCGCGTCACTGATTCCGCCGGTCATTCCGGGACGGTGAAATCTCCGGGTACGCTTGTAATTTCGGCATATGCGTCATGCCCCGATATCACGAAAGTGGTGACGCCTGATATAAAAAAACCCGGACAGAGCAAACTTTTATTCATTGACGCCGCGCGGGGAAAAAACCGCCTCGGGGGGTCGGCACTCGCCCAATGCTACGGACAGGTCGGAGACGAATCACCCGATATCGATGATATCCCGCTGCTGAAGCGTAGTTTCACCGTCATTCAGCGGCTCATCTCTGAAAGCCTGATAGAGGCGGGGCATGACAGGAGCGACGGGGGGTTGATCACTACATTGCTCGAAATGGCGTTCTCCGGGAATTGCGGGATCGATGTGAATATCGAGGAAGCCGCAAAGGGCAACGAGCACAGCGCGGTCCTGCCGATTCTCTTTTCCGAAGAACCGGGGATGGTGATAGAGTATCTGCCGGAAAATGAAGATACGATTTTTTCAGTGCTGAAAGACCAGGATATTCCGTTCCAGGTCATAGGCAAGACCACGGAGGAAAAGAGAATAGTTCTGAGGCTCCTCACCCCCGACTCCTCACCCTTGATGATTTTGGACGAAGATGTGCTTGAACTCCGGGGCATCTGGGAAGAAACTAGTTACCAGCTTGACAGGCTCCAGAGAAACCCCTCATGCGCCGAAGAAGAAAAAATAAACATTTATGACCCGGAGTCTCCCCCCTACCGGTTGTCCTTTGTCCCCGTCCCTACCCCTCGGGAAACGCTTGAGAAAAGTAGCAAACCCAGGGTTGCCGTCATCCGGGAGGAAGGCAGCAACGGAGACCGGGAGATGATCTCGGCATTCTACATGGCGGGCTTCGAGCCCTGGGACGTTACCGTGACCGATTTCATCGGGGACCGTATCCGGCTGGAGGAATTCAGAGGGATGGTCTTTGTCGGGGGGTTCAGTTATGCCGATGTCCTCGATTCCGCAAAGGGCTGGTCCGGAGTAATCAGGTTCAACTCCGATATCTGGCGGCAGTTCCAGGATTTCTATCACAGAAACGATACCTTCAGCCTCGGCGTCTGCAATGGCTGTCAACTCATGGCCTTGCTCGGTTGGGTGCCATGGGAAGGTATTTCCGGTATCGTGCAGCCCCGTTTTATCCATAACAAATCGGGCAGGTTCGAATCCCGGTTTGCCGCGGTAACAATTCTTGAGAGCCCGTCAGTCATGCTGAAGGGTATGGAGAATTCCGTTCTGGGGATATGGGTTGCCCACGGAGAGGGACTCGCATATTTCCCGGACGACAGCGTAAGGGAAAAAGTCATCGCAGACAATCTCGCCCCGGTCAGATATGTCGACGACAAAGGTGACGTGACGGGAAGATATCCCTTTAACCCGAATGGTTCCCCTGACGGAATAGCGTCTCTCTGTTCCCCTGACGGTAGGCACCTTGCCATGATGCCCCACCCTGAACGGACGTTTCTTAAGTGGCAGTGGGGCTGGATGCCCGAAGACTGGGAAAAAGACCTTAAGGCCTCCCCATGGCTCAGGATGTTCCAGAACGCCAGGCAGTGGTGCGAAGAAAAATGATAGTCGGGCTGTCGGGCGTCCATTTTTCCGTTCCAAAAGTTGACTATCCGGCCTTCTTTGAAAAGGAGTTTCCCGGTCTGGTACAATTTATTTGTGTGTTTGATTTTCAAGAGATCTAAAATCAGGTCTTGACATACCATGTCAGTGCATGTTATTACATATCGGCCGTTTTAGGTCTCTCCAATATTCCCAAGGAGGAAATCGTCAAAATGGGTCTTGCAACATTCAAGGGCGGCATCCATCCGCCGGATAAAAAAGAATTATCGGCACAAACTCC
>JBECKU010000223.1:0-3094 GCA_040235385.1 Candidatus Sulfobium sp.
CCGACTGCCACATGAGGTTTACGAGCAACCCTCACGCGTCTCCCGACGCTGCCGTACCCCCTTCCATTCAGTCGATCGCAAATGCGATCTCCGGGAAATACCCCGTCGACCCGGTGGCGGCGGCTGCCTGCAGCATGTGCCATGACGAGGTTTACCAGAAGGTGCTCAACAGCGTACACGGGAAGAATGTAGTCGAAAAACATCAGACAGACGGCGCCCTGTGCCTCGACTGCCACGGTTCTCCTCATTATATCGTCCCCGCTGATAACCCGGAATCGCCCATCAGCCGCGAGCACCAGGTCGGGACCTGCGGCAAGTGCCATGGAGACGAAAAGATCATAGAAAAATATAATCTTCAGGAAAACGTCATGAAGAGTTACAGGGAGAGTTTCCACGGGAGGAAACTCCACCTGGGAAGTACCAGGGCCCCCGTGTGTGCGAGCTGCCATAACGCCCACGATATCAAATCAAAGGACGACCCGACCGCGCCGGTTTACGGCGACAATAAAATTGAAACCTGCGGCAAATGCCACGAAGGGGCCAACAAGACATTCGTACCGGCCATCACACATCAACCGCCCGGCCCTATCCCTCATTATGCCGAAAAGGCTTTGATACTGCTCCTTCTAAGCGTTTTCGCCTTTATAATCATCCATGTCATTCTTGAGGCATTCTCGGACATCAGGGACGCAATATTCAGAAAAGGGAGGAAAGAATAATGGCTCAGGCAAAGACAAAGACCGGGGAAATTCCTCAGGAAATAGAGAGATTCAATATTATCTTCAGGATACAGCATATCCTCATGTTTTCAACTTTTCTGCTACTGGCCTTTACCGGCTGGGGGCTTAAATACGCCGAAGCGCCGGGCGGAGTTTCGAGCATGTGGATACGCATCTGGGGCGGGGCAGAGACGGCCGGCATCATTCACAGGGTAGCCGGTGTTACCATGCTGCTCGATTTCATATGGCATGTTATATACCTGGGATACCTCTTCGCGACCGGGCGCATGACCATCAATCTGAAGACAACGGTTATCCCTTTGCCTAAAGATGTCATGGACGTAATCAAAAATTTCATGTATTTTCTGGGCCTGTCAAAAGAAAAACCGAAGTTCGGAAAATATTCGTATGCGCAGAAATTCGATTACTGGGCGGTCTTCTGGGGTATGTTCATCATCGGGTTTTCGGGTTTTGCGCTCGCCTTTCCAATGCTCGTTTCCCATATCATTCCCCAAGCCGCTGCGGACTGGATCTGGGTGCTTCTTTCGATCATGCACAGCGACGAGGCCCTACTGGCAATCGTATTCATCCTCTTCTGGCATTTTTACAATGAGCATCTCAAGCCGGAAGTCTTCCCCATGAGCTGGATCTGGCTGACCGGAAAGATATCGACGGAGAAATTAAAACACCACCACCCCCTCGAGTACGAACTTCTTTTCCCGGAAGACGCGAAGAAGCACAAAAAAGGTTAGGAGGAAAGATAGTGCGAAAGATAGTGATTCTGTCTCTTGTCCTCTTCATGTTCTCCTGCACCTGGTGGAAGGCCGAAGAACACGGGCCTCCCGAAACAGTGGAATCCCCGGTGATTACCTCTTTGAAAGATCCTTCCCTCCCGTGCTTCGGCTGCCACTCCTATGAAAAATTCTCTGCCGACGAGGCCGGGCAATTCTCTCACCCTAAACATATGGGATTCGGCGTGCACTGTAACCAGTGCCACATCATCGAACCGCATGAGAAGATCTCTCTGAACAGGGAGGTCTGTGACAGATGCCACAAGATGACGACTTTCACGTTCACGGGTTCGCCCATGCCCGTAAATTTCTCTCATAAAACCCATGCCGGTATGTTCGGTTGCAATGAGTGCCATCCCAGTCCTTTTCAGATGAAGAAGGGATCGTCCTCGATGACCATGCAAGACCTTTACAAAGGCAAATATTGCGGAAAGTGTCATAACGGCACAATGGCCTTTTCCTCAAAAGACTGTTCAAAGTGCCATGACATGTCCCCGATGAAAAAGGATTTCAAATATGCCTCCGGGGATATGGCCCCGGCGGTGTTCAGCCATACCCTTCACACCTCGATGTTCGATTGCGATTATTGTCATACCTCGATATTCAAATACAAGAAGGGCGGGTCAGGCATGACGATGGATGCGATTTATCAGAACAAGTATTGCGGGAAATGCCACGACGGACAGACGGCCTTCGGCTCGACCGAATGCCAGAGATGTCATCAATAAGACCGAAGCGGACGCCCTGACGGGTGCACAAATAAGAAAAACCCCCGGAATTATCCGGGGGTTTTTTCAGTTTTCCAATCGCCTGCCCTGTTATTTCTTCTTGTGTGATGCGCAGAATTTCGATCTGCCTGTGGCAGAGTTTTTACACTGCTTCCCTTCCTTGGTTTTTGCTGCACATCTCGCTTTCTTCGCTGCTGTTGCCATATCGCCTCCTTACGAAAAAAGTTTCCTCAACTATAACACAAAATGACTTCCCTGACAAATTGCGTCGTATCAAATGGCCGCTTGACGCCGTAATCATTGAAAGAAGAAGAAAGATCCCGGACAAGCCGGAATGACAATCACAATCATAAGGACATAGATTCAACAAAGCATTAAACCGCTACCGGTTTAATGCTCGGCGATCCCCAGTTTCTTGATCTTTCTGTAAAGCGTCGCGAGGTCGACGCCGAGTTCGCCGGCGGCGTTTTCTTTGTTCCAGCTATGCGCATCGAGAACATCCTTGATGATCTTCTCTTCACATGAGTCTAACCTGTCCTTGAGCGTCCTCAAACTTTTCGTTCCGACGGGCGACTTGACCCGTTCGGGCAGAACTTCAGGGCCTATTTTCTGATCCATGGAAAGAACCACCGCCCTTTCTATTACATTTCTCAGCTCCCTGATATTGCCTGGCCAGGAATAAGCCCGCAGTATCTCCATCGCCTCGTCGGTTATGCCTGAAACTTTTTTATTATTCTCCGTGCTGTATTTTTCGACAAAGTGGTTCGCGAGTACATCGATATCTTCTCTTCTTTCCCGTAGCGGCGGTATCCTCACTTCTATCACATTCAGCCTGTAATAAAGGTCTTCTCTGAAC
>JBECKU010000241.1:0-11908 GCA_040235385.1 Candidatus Sulfobium sp.
GCCCTGACCCGGCAAAGCCGTAATTAAAGGGAATTTAACCACGAAGACGTTAATTTTCCGGCCATTCGGGATTCTGTCGAAAAAAACCTGAAAGCCCTTCAAAATACAGAATAATTGACTAAAAACATTTGCTGTTTTATAGTGTAGCTATGGCACAGAGCATGACCGGATTCGGAAGCGCCGAGAATGATTTCTGCAGGGTGGAAATCCGCTCGGTCAACCATAGATACTTCGACGCATATATCAGGACTCCTTCTTTTTTGAGCCAACACGATATCCGCTTCAGGAATGTCCTGAAGGACAGTTTTTCACGCGGGAAGTTCGATGCGACCATTACGGTATCCGAACAGGCCGTGACTGAATTTGCCGTGAATACGGGATTGGCGGCCAAGTTTTACGACTCGTTCAGAAAACTCCAGGGCGAGCTGTCCATCGGAGGGGAAATAGACATCAACTCGCTGGTCAATCTGCATGAACTTTTTATCGAGGCCAATCCTTCTTATGATATGGGAGTCATTACCGAGACGTTTCAGGTTGCTGTAGAGGATCTTTACCGGATGAGGCGCACCGAGGGAGAATCCCTCGCAGCCGGACTTCGGCAGATGCTCGGCTCTCTTTCCGTAATGAACGAAAAAGTGAGATCGCTTTCAAGCGGCAATCTCAAGGATATTAAAGATAAGTTCAGTGAAAAGATGAAGCTCCTCCTTGAGGGTGGTGATATCAGCGACGACCGCATACTCCAGGAAGCTGCCGTTATGGCGGCGAGGCTCGATGTCTCCGAAGAGATCGCGCGGATAGAAAGCCACCTGAGTCAGTTCGGGGAAATACTCGATGAGAGCGATACCATAGGCCGGAAGCTGGACTTCGTGCTACAGGAATTGAACAGGGAAGTGAACACGATCGCGTCCAAATCCTCCCGGTATGAAGTTTCCAGTCTCACCGTAGAGATGAAGACAGAGATTGAGAAAATCCGGGAACAGGTGCAAAATATACAGTGATGTCTAAGCCGGCAGGCAAATCCGTGATGAACTATACAGTGATATCCCGATAGGACTTCATGAAGCATAATGAGAACTTGTCGCTGATTTGAGAGAGGTGGAAAATGAGAAAGGGTGATATCAGTCCGATTCTGGTCAATATCGGTTTCGGTAATGTTGTGGCGGCCTCGAAGGTTGTCGCGGTTGTAACGCCGGGGTCCGCTCCCATGAAAAGGATGCGCGAGGAAGCCCGGAAAGACGGCAAACTCGTTGATGCGACACAGGGAAGACGCACGCGGTCCATTATCGTCACCGACAGCAATCATGTAATCCTGTCCGCCCTGCAGGCGGAGACCATTACCCAGAGATTTGTGGAAGACAAGAGCACCGGTGGCGAAGCCGAGTAAAGGCGGCATTTTTGTGATATCCGCCCCCTCCGGTGCGGGTAAAACCACTATTTGCCGCGAGATAATGAAGCACAGGGACAACGTGCGGCAGTCCGTTTCGTTCACAACGCGTCCGCCAAGGGAAGGGGAAGTGAATGACGTGGATTACACTTTTGTGAGCGAGGAGGAATTCAGGAGAATGATCGACAGAAAGGAATTTGTCGAATGGGCGGAAGTGCACGGGCACTTGTACGGAACATCGAAGTTCAGGCTCGAGGGGCTCCTGGACCAGGGCCATGACGTGATACTCGACATCGATACGCACGGAGCGGCCCAGATCAGAAGTATCTTTGCTCATGGCGTGTTCGTATTTATCCTTCCGCCCTCTATGAAATCCCTGAGGGACCGTTTAGAGAAACGGCAGAGAGACCGGACGGAAGAGATCGAAAAAAGATTGCAACGGGCCGGCGACGAGATTCGGGACTATTACAAGTATGATTATGTTATAGTTAATGACTCGGTCGATGATGCGGTGAAGAAACTGGAGGCGATTATGACTGTCGACAGTTTGCGAACCGGGAAAATAAGCGAAGACTGGATACGCGAGAAATTTTTGCAATAGCAGGAGGAAAGAAAGATGGATATTATTTCTCTGCCCGTCGAATATGACAAGACCAGGATCGACGGCAAATTCAGACTGGTGGCGATCGCCTCTCAAAGGGCCAAGGACCTTTCCATGGGAGCCAAGCCGAAGATCCAGACAAAGTCCGGAAAAGTTACCTCTGTAGCCATCGAAGAGGCGGCCGGCGGACATCTGGAATTTCTTACAGGGCAGGAGGCATTGATCGCAAAGGAAGAGGCGGACAAGTTCGACTACAGGAAGCTGCTCGAAGAAAGCAGGAAAATATCTGCGGGCGAAGATCTGAGCGAACTCGAAAGGGACCTCAAGGTTTATCTCCACGAAAGAGAAGCCTCTGACAAGGTGGCCTTTGACGAACTCTTCACCGAGAGGAAAGGAGAGGAGTCTGAAGATTTGGAAGACTCTGAAGAATAAAACTGTCCTTCTCGGCGTCTCCGGAGGGATTGCGGCCTATAAATCTATTGACCTTGTACGAAGGATTAAGGACGAGGGCGCATCGGTATCCGTAGTGATGACCGATGCCGCCCGGCATTTTGTTACACCTCTTTCTCTCCAGACGGCATCTCAGAACACGGTATATACATCCCTGTTCGATCATCCTCTCGCTCATATCAGACTGCCTTCCGAAGCGGATCTTATGGTTGTCGCGCCCGCGACCGCGAATATTATCGGTAAGTTTGCCAATGGCATCGCCGACGACCTCCTGAGCACCTGCTTTCTCGCTTTTCGGGGAACTGCTGTCATCGCCCCTTCGATGAACTGGAGGATGTACGAAAATCCATACTTCCGGGAGAATCTCTCAAAACTGGTTTCCTCGGGTATCATACAGGTCGGTCCTGAAAAAGGAGACCTGGCCTGTGGTGAAAAAGGAAAGGGGAGAATGGCGGAAGTTCCTGAGATCCTGGAGACCATAAAGGGAGCTCTGTCCTTAAAGGACCTCGCAGGCGAGAAAATTGTGGTCACGGCAGGGCCGACAAGAGAGTACCTCGACCCGGTCAGGTTTATCTCAAACAGGTCTTCCGGGAAAATGGGATTCGCTCTCGCCAGGGAGGCAAGAGACCGGGGGGCCGGGGTGGTCCTTATAAGCGGACCGTCGACTCTCGGCAGGCCGTCGGGAGTTGATTTTGTAGGCGTGGAGACTGCGGAAGAAATGCTCGGGGCGGTAGAGAAGGAAATGGATAAAGGGGCCTCGGTTCTCATAATGGCCGCCGCTGTATCCGACTTCGGACCTGCTGAAACTTCAAGCGGGAAGCTTGAAAAGGGCGGGGGCCTGGCACTGAAACTTCGCCCGACTGCGGACATCGTTTCCACTATCGCCGGAAGGAGAAAGAGGCCGTTTATCATAGGATTTGCCGCCGAGACAGGGAAGAACATAAACCGGGCAAAAAAGAAGATGACGGATAAAGGAATGGACATGGTGGTCTTCAATGACGTGACTGAGCCGGGTGCGGGATTCGACGTGGATACCAACAGGGTCGTGATCATAGACGGACGCGGAGAAACCCGGTGCGATCTTATGAGCAAGGAGCAAGTGGCCGAAGCTGTCATCGACAGGCTCGTTGAAATGAAAACTTGACTTTATCCCGTCGATTTGATAAAAAAATGGCAAGATAATGGCATTAAAAGATATAGAAAAACTCAGAGAAAAAGTCGAGAAAGACCCCAATTCCAAACTCTTTGTACCGTTGGCCGAGGAATACCGGAAAGAAGGAATGCTCGATGACGCCATCGGCGTATTGCTCGACGGACTGGAAAGACAGCCCGCTTATATGAGCGCGAAAGTCTCCCTCGGGAAGATATATACCGAGAAAGGGATGATGAAAGAGGCGCGGGCCGAGTTTGAAGATGTGATCAAATCAATACCCGATAATCTTTATGCCCATAAGAAGCTGGCGGAGATTTACAGGGAAATGGGAGAAAAAGATCTCGCTGCCAAGTCCTACCGAACTGTTCTCAAACTGAATCCGATCGACGAAGAGGCCCTGAACAGATTAAGGGAGGTCGAGAGTGAAGAGCCCGGCCTCGATAGCACCTCGTTTGCTGAAGAAACAATAACTGGGGAGATGGCGGCTGAGGAGACAACGGCTGAAGTGGTTGGCGAAGAAACCGGGTCGCAGGAGGATTCAACGGAAGAAATGCTTGAGGAATCTCCAGACGATGACCTGCACGCATTCAAAGACTCTCTGTTCGGCGGTCCGGAGGGCGAAGAACCAGATCGCCCTGAAGAGTTTATTCTTGAGGAGAGCATCTCCGAAGACGAGGATGAGGTCATGTCCTTCGGGGACCTCGGCGAAGTGGCTGAAGAAGAGGAAGCGGCTTCGTGGGACGTTACCGAAGAATTAACGAGTGAAGAGGTCTCACCAGCGACGGATGAAGAACCGGTTCCCCCTGTCCACGGAATGGATGAGGTCTCTCCCGGAGGAGGCAGTATTTTGGATGCCGACAGGTTGATCTCGAAAGGGGACTTTTCGGGGGCCCTGAAGATATATAGAAGCATCCTCGCATCAAATCCGGGAGAGAAAGGGACTCTTCAAAGGATGGAAGAGCTGAGGTCTCTGTTGAAGTTGGTGGGCCGCGACAAAGAGGCCCTCATATCCGACCTTAACGACTTTCTTGAAGCCGTCAAGAAGAGACGAGATGACTTTTTCCGAAGTTCTTAGAAAGACCGTTGACAGGGTTGAGGGGGCGGTCTCGGCCATGATCATCGCTTCCGACGGCATACTTGTTGAAGAATACGCATCTGAGAGACTTATAGACCTTACCGATCTGGGCGCCGAAGCATCGGCCATGATACGGGATATCGGTCTCGCCGCTGAAAATCTCGGACTGGGCGAGGCGAGGGAATTTTCAATAATATCCGATATCTGCGGAATTATAATGAGGAAGATAAACGATGAGTATTATCTCGCTCTCGTGATAAAACCGGACGGTAATTACGGAAAAGGACGTTTTGTTCTGAGAAATACGGTCCCTGAAATAGAAGGCGAATTCTAGGCGCGGCGGTCGACCGGAATCCGGGGGAATCGAAAATGAAAATTCTTGTAATCCATGGTCCGAATCTGAATATGCTCGGACGCAGGGAAACAGGCGTCTACGGCACTGTTTCCCTCGATGACGTGAACAGACGGATAAAGGGTCTGTGCGCGGAACTGGGACTCGAAGCCGATATAGTCCAATCCAACAGCGAGGGGGAGATTGTGGATGCGATCCAGCAAAAACCTTATGATCTTCTCATCATCAATCCTGCTGCTTATACCCACACGAGCGTCGCGATCCGGGATGCGATCTTAGCCGTAGGGAAACCCGCTATAGAAGTTCATATCTCCAATATATACAAGCGTGAACCGTTCAGAAGAACTTCTTATATTTCCGAGGTCGCTCTGGGACAGATCAGCGGCCTTGGCATCGAAGGATACCTTTTAGCCGTCAGGGCCGCCCGGAACACATTGTCGGAATGAACCGCTTAAAGGTGATAACCGACGCCTTTACATTGAAGGGCATCGACGGCGTCCTCGTTTCAGAAATGAAGAATGTCCGGTATCTGTCGGGATTTGCCGGTTCCTCTGCCTGTCTCCTCATCTCATCTCACCGGAAAATCTTGATCACGGATTTCAGATATAAGGAACAGGCCGGGAAAGAGAGCGCAGGGTATGATATAGTGATCGACGCCGGTGAGAGACCGAAGCTGATCGTGGAGAAGGCGAAATCGCTGGGCATAAAGATGCTTGGATTCGAATCCACGGTTACGTACGCGTTTTATAAAGAGTTGCTCGGAAAGGGGGTCAGGATAAAGGCCCTGACTAATTTCGTGGAAGATCTGCGGAAGATCAAGGACCGCCGGGAAATCATCCTTATCAGCGAGGCGATATCGAGGGCCGAAAAGTCTTTTCTCGAGATACGGCCCTTTATCCGGAGGGGTTCATCCGAGAGGTCCATTTCACTTATGCTCGAAGAAAGGCTCAAAAAAAACGGATGCGGACTCTTCCCCTTTGATATAATAGTCGCGTCCGGGCCGAACTCGTCCATGCCGCACGCGAGACCGACAGACAACAAAATTAAGGCGGGCGACCTCGTTGTTATCGATTGGGGAGGAGAAGCCGGCGGCTATTTCTCCGACATGACGAGGACCCTGCTCGTCAAAGGGCGGTGTATGGCAAAAAAGAAGGAAATCTATGAAATAGTCCTGAAGGCTAACAAAAGGGCAATAAATTCCGTCATGGAAGGCGCCCGTGCCACGGACGTGGACGAGGCTGCGAGGGAAGTAATCAGAGAAGAGGGATACGATGATTTTTTCGGACATGGGACGGGGCATGGTGTAGGGCTTGACGTCCATGAGCTCCCACGCATCTCCAGACTGGGAAGGGAGTCCGTGAGAGCGGGGATGGTATTCACGATAGAACCGGGAATTTACGTCCCCGGACTCGGCGGGGTCAGAATAGAGGATATGGTGGTCGCCGGCAAAAGAGGCTGCAGGGTCCTGACGGGTCTCCCGAAGGACCTCGAAGTGGTACACTAGAGCGAGAACAGTCTCTACGGTAAGGAAGACAACAGGAGGAAATTGACAGTGATTTCAACTACTGATTTCAGAAAAGGACTGAAGCTGGAGTACAAGGGGGACCCCTATGAAATAATAGATTTTCAGCATGTAAAAATGGGCAGGGGCGGGGCGATCGTGAAGACCAAGATGAAGAACCTGAGGACCGGCGGGGTTGTGGAGGAAACGATCAGGTCGGGGGAGAAATTTCCGGAGCCGGGGCTCGAGGAGAAAAAGATGCAGTACCTTTATTCCCAGGACGATCTTTACTACTTCATGGACCAGCAGAGTTTCGAGCAGATCCCGCTCACGCCGGACCAGCTTGGCGACGCAAAACTTTTTCTCAAGGAGAATATCGAAGTAAAGATCCTTAATTATAAGGGTACCCCCCTGAATGTAGAACTCCCCACGTTCATCGAACTCACCGTAGTGAAAACCGATCCCGGCTTCAAGGGAGATACCGCGTCGGGAGGAGGCAAGCCCGCGACACTCGAGACCGGCGCGGTAGTAAGAGTGCCTTTTCATATAAACGAAGGGGACACCGTAAAAGTGGATACGAGAACGTCGGAATATATAGAAAGGGTAAAATAATGGAACTTGAGGATTTGAAGAGCCTTATCGAACTTCTCAAGGATACCGACATCACGGAATTGCTGGTGGAAAAGGACGGCACGAAAGTGAAGATCAGAAGAGAGAAGATGTTTACTTCGCTGGAACTGCCAAGGCAGACCTTCCCCCCGGTGCAGGAGAGCAGGGCTGAAGCTCCCGAAGAAGACACCCAGAGGCTGATTACTGTAACATCTCCGATAGTAGGCACTTTTTACCGGTCGCCTTCCCCTGATGCCCCATCCTTTGTCGATGTCGGTCTCAGGGTAAAGAAAGGGCAGGTGCTGTGCATTATCGAGGCGATGAAACTTATGAACGAAATCGAGAGCGAGGTCGACGGAATTCTTGTGAAGGCCCTTGTGGAAAATGGCCAGCCCGTGGAATACGGTGAGCCGCTTTTCCTCATCGAGCCTCTATGAAACCCTTCAAGAAGATATTAATCGCGAACCGCGGCGAGATTGCCGTCAGGATCATCAGGGCGGTCAAGGAACTGGGGATCAGGACAGTGGCGATCTATTCCGACGCCGATAGGGGCTCTCTCCATACGAGGCTTGCGGACGAGGCTGTATGTATAGGTCCTGCGAGTTCCGCTCAGAGTTACAATAATATCCCCAGCATTCTCACTTCGGCCGAAATCACCGATTCGGAGGCGATCCATCCTGGCTACGGTTTCCTCTCCGAAAACCCGCATTTTGCAGAGGCCTGTTCGACGTCGGGTATCGCTTTTATCGGACCGTCGGCCGAGAGTATCAGGCTGGGTGGAGACAAGGCGAAGGCCAGACAGATCATGAAGCGCAGGAGCGTGCCCGTAGTGCCGGGAAGTGACGGGCCGGTGGTTTCCGAGGAGACAGCCCTGAAGATAGCCAAAAAAATCGGGTTTCCTGTGATATTGAAGGCTTCTGCGGGAGGCGGAGGGAGAGGCATGAGAATCGCCAGGTCTGAAGAGGAGCTTGACAGGCTTTATTACATGGCCCAGAGAGAGGCACTCACCGCATTCGGCAACGGCGAATTATACGTAGAAAAATATATTCCTGACATGCGGCATGTCGAAGTCCAGATCCTCGCGGACACGAAGACGAACATAATACATCTGGGCGAAAGGGACTGCTCGATCCAGAGACGGCACCAGAAACTGATCGAGGAATCTCCCTCTACGGTTATTACCGAGAAATTGCGGAAAAAATTGGGGGAATATGCTGTGAAGGCTGCGCGTGCCATTAAATACAAAAACGCCGGTACGATCGAATTTATCGTGGACCCGGACGGGAACATATATTTTATGGAAATGAACACCAGACTCCAGGTGGAACACCCGGTCACTGAATATGTTTGCGGGGTGGATATAGTAAAAGAGCAGATCAGGATAGCTGCCGGACATCCCCTTGACCTGAAGCAGGTACAGGTGAAACTGTCGGGACATTCCATCGAATGCAGGATCAATGCCGAAGACCCTGAGCGCTTTATCCCCTGTCCGGGCAAGATCACTTTTCTCTCCCTGCCCGGGGGCCCGGGGGTGAGGGTCGATACCGCTGCATACAGCGGCTGTGTGATCCCCTCTCATTACGACTCTCTTGTCGCGAAACTGGTTGTGCATGGAAGGGACCGGGAGGAAGCGATCGCGAGAATGAGAAGGGCGCTTGATGAGTTCATAATCGAAGGGATCAAAACCACCATACCATTCCATAAAAAAGTTCTCAGCGACCCTGATTTCATAAAAGGGGACTTCAATACGGGCTTCGTCGAGAAGATGAGCGTTTCCGGTCTTGTGCAGGCCGGGAAAGAATAGGCTTAGAACTTTCTCCCCGCTTGCAAGCCTGCTAATCTGCATGGTTCAAAAAAACTTTACGTTTGAAGTAAAATTATTAAAGAAGAACGATAATCCTGATTTGAAAAATCCCCATTTTATCCCCTTTTTTCCAGGGGGGATATAAATCCATTTCCCCTCTTTGGCAAAGAGGGGTCAGGGGAAATTTTCCGGTAATCCAAAAAGTTATTTTCGGGTCGATGGCATTTGTAGTATTTAATGGCGGTGTAATAACATAAGGTATTCGGCAACCTAGTAAAGTCTAAAATCTTATTCTTGTCGTTGTCCAACGATTGGAAGGAACGAATGTTCGGTAACTCGATTTATTTTATCACTGACAGGAAATACTGCAACCTTCCCATTTACGATATGGTCTCTGCCGTTCTGGATGCGGGGATAAGATTTATCCAGTACAGGGAGAAGGACCGGACGAGACGAGAGATTCACGAAGAGGCATCAAGACTGAGAGAATTGACCAGCCGGTATGACGCCCTGCTCTTCATCAACGACCATGCCGATATCGCCCTCGCGGTCGATGCCGATGGCGTGCATCTTGGCCAGGACGACCTTCCGATCGAGGAGGCAAGAAGGATTATGGGGGAAAAAATCATCGGCATATCGACACACGGACCAGAGCAGGCAAAAAGCGCTGAACGGGGAGGGGCCGATTATATAGGCTTTGGTCCCGTATTTCATACGACGACAAAAGATGCGGGCAGTCCTAAGGGAGTGGACGTCCTGAGATCGGTTAGGGAAGTCGTCGGTATTCCGGTCGTTGCAATCGGAGGGATCAACGAAGACAATATAGGGGTGGTCCTGGATGCCGGAGCGGACGCGGCAGCGATCTCAACCGCGATCTGTAAAGGGAATATAGCCGAAAATGCCGGGAGGCTTTTTAAACTTACGAATTACCGGAAGCTCTGAAACCTGAGATAATGGATCGAAAGAAAATCGCATTTATTGGTGATTCGCTCACTGAATTCTTTGACTGGCAGGGGAGGTTCCCCATGCACGATGTAATGAACCTTGGGATTGCGGGAGAACCTGTGGAGGGACTCCTCGGGAGGATGGGTCGGGTCCGGTCCGAGATAAGTGACCCGGATATTATATTCGTGATGACAGGTATCAACAATCTCGCGATGGGAGATGCTGAGATTCTATCCAGATACGAGAAGGTCCTGAACACGCTCATTTCCGGTTTTGAAGGTTCGGTTGTCGTCTTGCAGAGCGTCCTGCCGGTGATCCTTCCCTGGCTCGACAACGCTGAGATTGAGAGAGTCAATTGTAGTCTTAAAGAGATGGCCGGTGCGTTGAAGATCCGTTATCTCGACGTTTATAGTCTTTTTGTCGATAAAAATGGTAATCCTGTATCGGAATATTTATCTGAGGACGGAGTCCACCTCAGCGATAGGGGATATGAAGTATGGTCCAGGGCGGTGGAAGAGGAGATTGGAGTATTAGTCTGAAAATCATCGACGCAGGTTTTGTCATGCTGACGCGTCGGATCAAGTTTAGATATTTTCCAGGTCCGTCATAGCTTAAATCGTCGTGGTAATCTTTAATTTTTTTATTTCTGAAATGTGCGCTTGAGAATTAAACGACGGGAGGTATATACTTTTTTAGTTATAGAAGAAGGCATTATGAAAATTTCTGCAATACGTAATTCGACTCCAATATGGTTGGTTTATTTAATTACCTTTTTCCTGGCCCTATTTCTTAGCGGTTGTGGAGGGGGCGGCGATAGCGGCGGAAAGAACAATTTACCGGTTGATTCTCTTAATAACTGGCACCGGCGAAATCCTTTGCCCCAGGGCTCCAATAGTCTTCTGGGAGTGGCCTATGGAAACGGCACATTTGTGACTGTCGGTTATCGTACCATCATCACCTCACCCGGTGGAGTGATGTGGACATACAGGAGCGTGGGTCCAATAGATTTTCTGTATGGAGTGACCTATGGAAACGGCATCTTTGTGGTCGTGGGATATTACGGTGCCATCCTCACCTCACCTGATGGGGTGGCGTGGACATCCAGAAACGTGGACCCGACCGTTTATTTGTATGGCGTGGCTTACGGCAACGGCACCTTTGTGGCCGTGGGGAGGGGCGGCGGCACCATATTCACCTCACCCGATGGTATGACGTGGACATCGAGGGATGCGGGAACCGTTTATTTGAGCGGAGTGACATATGGTAACGGCACCTTTGTGGCCGTGGGGTCACCGGGTACCATTCTCACCTCGTCCGATGGAGCAGCGTGGACATCCAGAAACTCGGAAACGTCCGCCTTTTTGTTCGGGGCGGCCTATGGCAATGGCATCTTTGTGGCAGTAGGGTCCGACGGCACCGTCCTCACCTCACCTGATGGAGCTACGTGGACATCCAGAGAGTCGGGGACAACTTCGCATTTGTATGAAGTGGCCTATGGCAATGGCACCTTTGTAGCCGTAGGGTCCGACGGCGCCGTTTTCACCTCGTCCGATGGAGCAACATGGACATCAAGAAGCACGGGAATAGTCGGCGATTTGTATGGGGTGACCTACGGCAACAGCACCTTTGTGGTCGTGGGTCCTACGGGTACCATTCATCAATCAGATCCTATTTTTTAAGACAAATAAGACGGTTGCGCTCAGGCTAAGCGCCCAGCCAAAGAAAGGGGGGGATCGATGGCCGGGCGCCGGGACTTTTCGAATTCTTCGTCTTCTGCTCTACTGCATCGACTCTTCTTCCTCCCAGGACTGCATTCTCCTGGCACCGTAGCCCATTCCTTCTTTCATCCATCTTCTCCCCATCCTGGGCCCCATCTCGCACAGTTCAGTGAATTTTTTCCTCTGCTCGGGCGTGAGTATCGATTTGATTTCTTCCCTTGCCTTGATATGGGAGAGATGGATATCGGTCCTTAATGCTTCTATTTGTTTCAGTTTTGTCTGGACTGCATTCATGTCCACAGTGTCGTTGGCGAGG
>JBECKU010000295.1:0-3175 GCA_040235385.1 Candidatus Sulfobium sp.
ACAACCGTATCGTCGGCGACCTGCTCGAGTATGCCAGAGGGAAAGAGCCCACTCTAAAGCCCGTGGAGCTCAACGAACTGATCGGTGGCGTGTATAAGCTCCTTAAAAACACTCTCGACATGGAAAATGTCAATTTCGTAGTGAACAGCAACAGCGAGAAAATACTCGTGAATGCCGACAAGGAGCAGATGGAAAGGGTCTTTATCAATCTTTTCACGAATGCCGTCGAGGCCATGACCGGAAGAGGGGATATTATCGTCACGCTTGCCGCCGGGGACGACGTGGTCAAAATCTGGGTCTCCGATACCGGAAAGGGAATGGACAGGGAGGATCTTGAGAAAGTCTTCGAACCGTTCTTCACTACGAAGGACAAAGGGACGGGCCTCGGTCTCGCGATCGTTTTCAACATCGTCAAAAAACATAAAGGGAAGATCTTCATGGAGAGCGAAAAAAATAAGGGAACGACTTTTTATATGGTATTCCCGCTGATCGGAGAAGACTATGGCGCTTAGGATCCTGGTCGCGGAGGATGAAGAAATCACTCTGAAACACCTGCTTAATACCCTGAAAAAAGAAGGTCACGAGGTAGCCGGAACGAAGAAGGGAACCGAGGCCTTTGAGCGGATAAGCAGCGATCATTTCGACCTTCTCATATCCGATATAAAGATGCCGGGCATGCACGGTCTTGACCTCCTGGAAAAAGTAAAGGAGGTCCATCCCGAAATCGATGTGATAATCATTACCGGGTTCGGGAGCGTCGCTTCCGCGATAGATGCTATGAAGAAAGGGGCCTACGATTACATCACTAAACCTTTCGACCTCGATGAACTCGTGATCAAGGTAGGTAAGATCGCAGAAAAAAAGAGACTGAAAAAAGAGAACATAGCGTTGAAGGCCTATATCGGGATGGACAAACAGATATCCATTATCGCGAAGAGCATGAGCATGCAAAATATACTCGAACTGATCGAAGGGCTCAAAGACTCGACCTGCAATATCCTCCTGACCGGCGAGACGGGTGTCGGAAAAAGTCTTCTTGCAAAGATAATCCACTTTACCAGCAGAAGGAAGGAGATGCCTTTTCTCTCCATAAACTGCGCCACGCTCACAGAGGAGCTTCTCGCCAGCGAGTTGTTCGGACATGAGAAAGGCGCTTTTACGGGCGCGGTGAAAACAAAACAGGGGCTGGTAGAAATAGCGGACAGCGGAACGCTCTTCCTTGATGAGATCGCTGAAATGTCACCGGGCCTGCAGGCGAAGCTGCTGAAGGTAATCGAAGAAGGGGAATTTTTCCGTGTAGGCGGGACAAGGCCGATCAAAGTAGACGTGAGGTTCATCGCCGCAACGAACCAGAATGTGCGCAACGCGATATCCGAGGGAACGTTCAGGGAAGACCTTTACTACCGTCTGAATGTCATGGAGATTTTTATCCCGCCTTTGAGAGACCGAAAAGACGACATCGAGCCCTTAAGCGAATACTTTCTCCAGAAACACCTGTCAAGCGCGAACAGGAAAATTTCAGGGTTCCGGAAGGAATCCCTGAAAATCCTGAAGGGCTACAGCTTTCCGGGCAACGTTCGTGAACTCGAAAATATTATAGAGCGGGCGCTTATCCTGGAGAAAAATGAGCTTATCTCTCCCGAGAGTCTTCCCCAGACGATCAAGAAATTTCAGATCGAGACCTTTGAGCCCGACAGGATCAAGACAATGGATGAGCTTAACAGGGATTATGCGGAGAAGGTCCTCGATCTCGTAGGCGGTAATAAGTCAAAAGCCGCCGAGCTTCTGGGCATATCGAGGACGAGTCTCTGGAGGATACTTAAAGAGGAATAACGGGGCGCAGGAGGGACGTGAACTTCAAGATACTCATCGCAGAGGATGAAGACATCACCCGGAAGCACCTTGTTTACGCGCTTAAAAAAGAGGGATACGAAGTCGTGGGTACGAGAAACGGTCGCGAAGCGCTTGAACACATGGAACGGGAACATTTCGATGCACTCATCACGGATGTCAAGATGCCTGAGATGAACGGGATAGAACTGCTCCGCAAGGTCAAGGAAAAGTATGCAGGGGTGGAAGTCATGATCATAACCGGCTTCGGCAGCATCGATTCCGCCGTCGAGGCCATGAAAAAAGGCGCTTATGAATATATAACCAAACCTTTCAATCTCGATGAACTTATTATCAAGGTAAAGAACCTCCATGAACGCAAGCTGCTGAAAAAAGAAAATACCGCCCTCAAGGCGTTCTTCGAAATGAACAAGGGGATTTCCATTATCGTGCGCAGTGAAAGCATGAGGAATATAATGGCCACCGTGGAAAATATGCGGGATTCGGACTGCAATGTTATTATTACGGGAGAGACGGGAGTGGGGAAGAGCCTTCTTGCCAAAATCATTCATTTCACCAGCCGGCGGCATAACATGCCTTTTCTTTCCGTAAACTGTGCAACCCTCACCGAAGAACTCATCGCTAAGGAGCTGTTCGGATATGAAGAGGCCGCGGTCTCCGGCATACTCGAAGCAAAACCCGGACTTTTGGAAATCGCCGACTCGGGGACATTGTTTATCGATGCCGTAACGGAACTGCCCCCTTCCCTTCAGAAAAGACTGCTTAAGGTTATTGAAGACGGTGAGTTGATGAGGATTGGCGGAACAAAGCCGCTCCGGATAAATCCGCGACTGATAGCAGCATCGAGCGTGAGCATAAAAGGGCTTGTCTCAGAAGCCGGGTTTGACAAGGACCTTTATTACAGATTGAACGTCATGGAAATATTCGTCCCTCCCCTGAGAGAGCATAAGGAGGACATTGAACCCCTGGGCAGATTCTTTCTGCAAAAACACCTGCCGGACGTTAACAAGAAGATAGAGGGTTTCGCCGAGGACACGATAAAGATACTCATGGGTTACAGTTTTCCGGGGAACATACGGGAGCTTGAGAATATCGTCGAAGGAGCAGTGATCCGTGAGAACAGTCATCTCATCACCCCCGAGAGCCTGCCGAGAAGTCTGAAATTGTACCAGATAGAGACATTCCCTCCCGAACGGATCCAGACAATCTCCGAACTTACCAGGGAGTATGCCCAAAAGGTCCTCGATCTCGTCGAAGGGGATAAAGTGAGGGCTGCCGAGCTCCTGGGCGTTTCCGAATTTACATTGTGGAAGATGCTCAGCGA
>JBECKU010000014.1:0-15021 GCA_040235385.1 Candidatus Sulfobium sp.
GAGTAAAGCAGGACTATGAAATAAGAAATAGCACGCGGATGGGCATAGAAATACTCCACCTTGAAGAAATAGGACGAGCCCAGAAGGAGCGTAACGAGCACTGCCCTGATACTGATGAGCGCCTTGATTCTCAGAGTCAGGGCATCTTCTGCCATAAACTTTACTTGATAAGAGTGATAAGTTTAAAGATCGGCAGATACATCGCAACGACGATAAACCCCACCGAACCTCCCAGAAAGACCATCAGCATCGGCTCCATCATTGCGGTCAGATTAGCCACGGCATTATCGACTTCATCGTCATAAAAATCGGCTATCTTCCCGAGCATTGTGTCGAGCGCGCCCGTTGATTCCCCAACCGCGATCATATGGGTAACCATAGGTGGAAAGACCCTGGATTTCATAAGGGGTTCAGAGAGGGTTTTCCCTTCTGAGACGGCGGTGCGTACATCCATGACCGCGTATTCGATGACCTTGTTTCCCGCCGTCTTGGCGGTAATCTCCAGACCGTCGAGTATGGGGACCCCGCTCCCTATCAAGGTGCTCAAAGTCCTCGTGAATTTCGCCACGGCCACTTTCCTGAGGAGAATACCGAATATGGGAAGTTTCAACAATGCCTTGTCTGTCAACGCCCTCCCCTTTTCGGTCCGCCGCGTCTGTATAAGAATCACGATCAACGCAATGATCACAATGAGCAGGAAAAGGCCTCCCCAGCCAGCAAGGAAGTTGCTCAGGTTAATCACCAGTTGAGTGGGCAGGGGCAGCGTGCCGCCCAACTGAGTGAACATTTTCGAGAAGGTGGGAACGACGAAGATCATGATTACCGCTATAACCAGGACCGCTATCGAGGTGACAACGACGGGATAAACCATCGCACCCTTGACGCGCTTCTTGAGTTTCATTGATTTTTCTATGTAGGAAGCCAGGCGGTTGAGAATGGTATCGAGGATACCCCCGGATTCGCCTGCGGCGACCATGTTCGCGTAAAGTTCACTAAAAATCCGGGGGTGTTTCCTCAGCGCATCGGCATATGTCGAGCCTGACTCGACATCGGTTTTAATGACGGTCAGGGTCTTGGAGAGCACCTTGTTTTCGACCTGAGTAGAAAGAATCTCCAGTGCCTGGACGAGAGGAAGACCGGCATCTATCATGGTGGCGAACTGCCGGGTGAAGACAACGATATCCTTATCTTTGACTCCACCCCCGAGTCTCAGCCCTCCGAACGCGGCTTTCTTCTCTTTTGTTTTCACAAGGGTAGGAACGATATTGCGTCTTTTTAACTGGGCAATGACCTCCTCCCTCGAGCCGGCAGATATTTCCCCCCTCTCAATTATGCCTCTGGTATTTTTGCCGGACCATTCGAAGACACTTGCCATCTAGGATCACCTCCCGCGACCAGAGGGTGCGTTTGCCGCCATCCTCTGGAGCATAGTAATAAGTTCCTCGGGAACGGACGACCTGCTCACTGAGTCTTCATAGGAAAGGACTCCCTTTGAGTACAGTTCGAAGAGTGATTGGTTCATCGTCAGCATCCCGAATTTCGCCTGCCCTGTCTGCATCATGGAATATATCTGATGGATCTTATCTTCTCTGATAAGGTTCCTTATGGCGGGGTTCGGTATCAGGAGTTCCACTGCGAGGACCCGTCCCTTACCGTTCTTCCGCGGGATAAGCTGTTGCGCAAGGATCCCTTCCAGAACGAATGAAAGTTGGACTCTTATCTGCTCTTGCTGATGGGGAGGGAAAACGTCTATGATACGGTTTATGGTCTGTACAGCCGAGTTGGTGTGCAGAGTGGCAAGTGTCAAATGTCCTGTCTCAGCGACCCTGAGTGCGGCCTCGATAGTCTCCAGGTCACGCATCTCTCCGATGAGCACCACGTCAGGGTCCTGGCGGAGGACATAACGGAGCGCGGACCGGAAAGACGAAGTGTCCGCGTTCACTTCCCGCTGGTTTATAAGGCACTTTTTATGTCCGTGAAGATACTCGATGGGGTCCTCCACAGTGATTATATGGTCATATCTCTCCGAGTTGATCCTGTCCACCATCGCAGCGAGGGTGGTGGATTTACCGCTTCCGGTCGCGCCTGTGACGAGGATAAGACCCCGGGGTTTCTTTACCAGTTCGTTCACCATTTCAGGAAGGCCGAGTTCACGAAACGTCCTGATTTCGAAGGGGATCGTTCTGAAAGCGGCGGCCACCGCCCCCCTCTGCATAAAGACATTGCCCCTGAACCTGCTCAGCCCTTTGACCCCGAAAGAAAAATCCAGTTCATTGTTTTCTTCAAACCTGTGCTTCTGTGCGTCGGTCAGGATGCTGTAACAGAGGGCCTTTGTCTCGGTAGGATTTAGACTTTGATAATCGAGGGGGATGAGCTTTCCATCGACCCTGAGCCGGGGAGGACTCCCTGTAGTTACATGAAGGTCGGACGCGCCCTTTTCTATCATGATCTTCAGAAGGTCATAAATATTTGCCATCAACTTCTCCTTTTAATCGCCAAAAGTAACACGCATAACTTCTTCTATAGTAGTCACGCCCTCGGCAACTTTCGTTAAACCACTCATCCTCAGGGTCTTCATTCCGAGACGGATAGCCGCTTTTTTGAGTTCCGCCGTAGAGGCCCCCTCGAGGATCAGTTCTTTCAACTCCTCTTTGATGGGCATGACTTCATAAAGGGCGATCCTTCCCTTGAACCCTGTGCCGTTACAGGCGGAACACCCTTTTCCTTTAAAGCACTTGACTTTATGAGCCTCTTCCTCGGAAAAGCCGATGTTGACGAGGGCGGTCGGAGGAATATTCTCCTCTTCCTTGCACTGTGTGCAGATTCTCCTGGCGAGTCTCTGTGCGAGGATGAGGATCACGGAGGAAGACACGAGAAAGGGCTCGATGCCCATATTAAGCAGCCTGCTGATAGTGCCGGGCGCGTCGTTGGTATGAAGTGTGCTCAGGACAAGATGGCCGGTCAGGGCCGCCTTCACTCCTATTTCAGCCGTTTCGAAGTCACGGATCTCCCCGACCATTATGATGTCGGGGTCCTGTCTGAGGAACGACCTCAACGAAGACGCAAAAGTCAGGCCTATCTCTTCTCTTACCTGCACCTGGTTGATACCCATGAAGTTGAATTCGACGGGGTCTTCGGCCGTCATGATATTGGTATCGGGTTTATTGAGATAGTTCAATGCCGAATAAAGGGTCGTGGTTTTCCCGCTGCCCGTGGGACCCGTAACCAGAAGCATCCCGTAAGGCTTGTTCAGTGCGGCCATAAAATCGTCCAGCGCCGCCTGTTCGAACCCTAGTTTTGTGAGGTCTACCTGGAGGTTCGCCTTGTCAAGGAGTCTGAGGACCGTCTTCTCTCCGAACAGACAGGGAAGCACCGAGACACGGAAATCGATATCGCGCTTCTTGCCCAGTTTCAGCTTGATCCTGCCGTCCTGGGGCAGTCTCCTTTCGGCGATGTCCAGCCTCGACATTATCTTCATCCGGGAGGTCAGGGCGGCCCTGATTTTTGTCGGGAGGTTCATCACCGTGTACATCACGCCGTCCACCCTGTATCTGACCCTAAGCGAATTCTCATAAGGCTCCACATGGATATCACTCGCGCCGGATTTGATCGCGTTCACAAAAATCCCGTTTACCAGTTTTACTATGGGGGCCTCGACTTCCTTGATGACCTCCGTATCTTCTTTCTCTTCGAGAACGTCCACGTTATCCAGGGCGCTGCCGACAATCTTGTCGAATTCTTCGACGTTCACGTTCGGCCCTTCGTCGAAGGAGCTTTCATCGAAGGAATGATCGCCGGGGAGGTCGCCGTCACTGAGGGTATAGTCTTTGGCCTGGATGGTCGCCGATGTGGCGGCAGCGGTAGGATCTGCCGGCATGCTTTCGCCTTTCCCGAAATAATAAGCGCTTATGGCGCGTATGATGGAAGACTCACCTGCGACCACCACCTCAACATTATAGCCGGTCATGAATTTGACGTCGTCGATAGCAAAGACGTTCGACGGGTCGGCCATCGCGACCGTCAGCGTCGCTCCCACACGCGCGACGGGCATAATAAGGTATTTTTTTGCCATGTCGGCGGGTATTAATTTGAGGACATTAGAGTCTATTCTATATTCCGACAAATTTACGGAAGGGACCCCGTATTGCTTGCTGAGGAAGGAGACGAGACCGTCTTCGTCGACAAATCCGAGTTTGATCAGGTTAGTGCCCAGACGGCCGCCGTCTTTTTTCTGGACGGTAAGGGCCTGCTTTAACTGGTCTTCTGATATGATGCTGGAGGCTATTAATAATTGACCTAGCTTTACCGCCATACGTTTAAAATATATGAAATTCAGGTTATTGTCAATAAACGTCATACGGGCGGAAAAAGACAGTAAAGAGGTGTCACAAAAAGGTTCATTCAGACGTAAAAAACAGCAACCCGGAAGATGCAGTTATTGACCCAAAATTTCTTTAACTCGTTGATATATCGGGATTATCCTTCATCGTAACAAGGATATATATATGTACAGTTCCGTTCCGTCAAGGTTTGCCGGGGTATCGAAAAAGAAATTTTTTCACAAAATCGGCATCTTTCGATTGCACTTTTTGGAGTGAATTATCGGAAAGAGAGGCTTATATGGGTTACAATAGAGCAAATGTTCAATACATTTAAGAAAATGCCGTCGGTCGACGATCTTGAAAGGGCTGAAAGGCTCAGGGAGGTTCTGGAAGTCCTCCATGAGGCCAACAAACAGTTTCCGGTGGTCGTCGAAGGCAAGAAAGACGCCACCGCCCTGAAGAAACTCGGGCTTGTGGGTGAGATCATTACACTCCATAACGGTCAGGGGCTTTATGATTTCTGCGAGGAGATCGCTGAGAGGTTTCCGAGAGTCATTATTCTCATGGACTGGGATGAAAAAGGGGAAAGCCTTTTCCGTACGATTTCCGACAACCTTAACGGGCACTGGGAAGAATTTTCCGGGTTCAGGTCGATGATCAAGATCCTCTGCCAGAAAGACATCAAGGATGTGGAAGGCATACCGAAACTTCTTCTGAGACTCGAGGGTTTTCAGATTCAGGGAAGATGAACGCACTCGGTAAAGAAGGAGAAGACCTGGCTGTCAGGTTCTTCAGGGGTAAGGGATACAGGATCCTGGAAAAAAATTACAGGACGCCCTTTGGCGAGATCGATATCATTGCGAGAGAAAGGGACTCGCTGGTCTTCATCGAGGTAAAAACGAGGAGAGACGACGCCTTCGGCTATCCATTCGAGGCCGTAAACGGCAGAAAACGCGAAAAAATCAGGAAAGTCGCTCTGAGTTATATGAAAAAGCTCAGGAAGGAAGTGCCCGCCCGGTTCGATGTGCTCAGCATATATTTTGAGAACGGAAACAGGAAGATCGAGCATATCATGGACGCTTTTGAGGTCTGAAACGGGTTGCCGGGCTCATCGCAGGATACCGCTCAAAGGAAACCGGAATGGCCGGGCGTTACCGCTTCGATGCGTGGCGGTAAACGCCCTTCATTCTCGTGGGATTTTTACTGAGTCCGATCTTCCCGCGATCTGACCCGCACCAACGTTTCCTCGCCGCGTGCAGGCTGTTCGCTTGGAGCCAGCCTGAATATCTTAGTCTTCCTTGCCGACAAATCACGGAAGACCATTACCCCGAGTCCGACAAGCACCAGACTTATAAAGAGCAGCCCCGATGCTACATAGGCTGCCATGAGGCTGCCGACATATGGCGCATAAAGGCCTTTCAGCATGCCCGGTACGACTCCGATGGCGATCAGGGCGAGCGCCGGCGCCAGTGCGGGTTTCCAGTTTGTACGTGATTCAACTGCTCCCAGGACTTCCTTCTCTTTCTTTACCATATCCTACCTATCCTTTCCGGGCCTTCCGCCCTGCAGAGAGATTATAAGCTTTATTTATTAGCTTATAAGTATCAAATTAAAACTTTAGAGTGCAGGAGCTGTGCCAATTTATAAGTTTTTCTAATAAATTGATAAATAACACTTTTTATTATATGTTTATATGTAGGACTGCTATTTTTTGTCACTGGCGTTACCGCAGGTAACATGTTTACTTTCAGTAAAAATGATCTGAAAAAGGCCCCGCCAGGCGGACTACGAGGGCGGATTTTTCCCTGCGACTGTATCGTTAATCAAATCAAAAAAAGATATACTATGAATATGAGGACGCAAGGTATAACCACTGCAGCCTGCGGCGGTGTTCAGAAAATCGGTCAAATCTGCGAAAGATGACGAAGATGGGGCATGACCACAAACCTGACCCAAAAGCCTTTGTCGATAATCTGAAGGGGCCGATGCCTTTTCAGAGGAAACTCTATCTCCTGCTCAGGAACAACGTCCGGAAGATCGTTACCACAAAGAGCTGCTGCGGCCATCCCGGAGAGCCGGGGTGTTGACAGGGGGTTGAATCCCCTCCCGGCCGGTGAGGGCAATTGCCTCAGGACCTTCCTCCGTCGTTCCGGATAGAGACCTGCAAGACCGGACCTCTTACGTACCGGCTCTTCACTTCCCAGATCCTTCCAGTGGAACAAGCGACTGCCTTTACTTTCTTCGAAGACCCCCGGAACCTCTTCGGAATAACTCCGCCATGGCTCGATTTCAGGATGAAAGATCCGGAGCGGGCCGGTGTCTTTGAAAACGC
This sequence comes from Candidatus Sulfobium sp., assembly GCA_040235385.1. Taxonomy (GTDB): domain Bacteria; phylum Nitrospirota; class Thermodesulfovibrionia; order Thermodesulfovibrionales; family UBA6898; genus JBECKU01. The sequence continues at coordinate 6,655 of JBECKU010000014.1, forward strand.
CGAGTTCGATTACACAATCCGCTGGCTCGGGTTCCGAATGAGGTGGAGGAGCAGGATTATCGACTACTTGCCCCCGGAAAGGTTTACGGACATCCAGATAATAGGGCCGTACCGCTCATGGACCCACACACATGCTCTCTCTCCTGTTGCAGAAGGCACTCTGATGAAGGATGAGGTCGTCTACCGCCTGCCTTTCTTTGCCATCTTCCTTCATCCCCTGATCCGGAGACAGCTAAAGAATATTTTCACCTACCGTGCCGTCAGAATCTCGGAATGGGCCCTCGGACGGGAAAAAATTAGACAGACGACCGGTCGTTCCTGAGAACAAAGTCAGAGCGAGAAGAGAGCATAAAGAGAAAGGGCATCTTGCAGGGCAAAGGCATACACAACCAGGCCGCAGGCTTGACAATGGGGGTGGGATGTTGCCTTGCCGTTCATCTTATTCAGTGCTTTCCCCCCTCGGATGGTCTGCACGGGTGAGGAATTCCTCGACGTTGGCCAAAGGGGTATCGGGCGGCAGATCGCACGAAGGCATGAGGATAAAACCCCGGTGTGGATCGGACAGGGCAGTTACACACTTGGATACCGCTGCACATATCGAGGCCGGGTCACCGCCCGCTAAGATATTGACGGCATCTACATTCCCGGCGGTTACGGCCTTCCCGCGGTAAAGATCGTACGTCTCCCCGATGGGCACGCTGGCATCCACAGATATGCAGTCAGCGCGTGCCCCGGGATATAGAGAAAGCTGGGGTCGGATTGCGCCGCACTGGTGAAGGATGCTGCGGACACCTTGCTGACGGGCCCAGTCAAAAAGCTTGCGCTCGCAGGGGAGGACGATATCGCTGTAGAGATCGTTGGGTATGAGGGTTACCGCACCGTCAGGTACGGCGATACCGTCGATGAGACCTCGGGCCGCGAGCGGCTCGTAAAAGGCCGTTGAAAGGCGGACACCCAGTTCACAGACTTCCCGTATGAACTCCCGGTCGGTGAGTGTTTTTTCCTTTAGGAGATTCCAGTCACAGAGGATCATGGCCCAGGTGAAGGGACCCCATGACGTGGCGCAGAGGAAGCGGCCGTCAAGCCGCTGCCTAAGGACCGCGATCATCTCCATCAGTGCCTGCGTATGAGGGGAGTTGCCGATATTTATCTCCCTGAAATAACGCGCGTCCGCGATCTTCTCAATGAGGGGGAAAGAAAGAAGCGGGGCCTGTTCATCCTTGAAGGCAAGACTGCCGCCTATCGCCTCAGCGGGAAAAGTGTTGAGTCCTGAGCCGGCAAAGACGATGTCCGTATCCAGCGTGTTCAGGAAGCCGGCGAGTCTGTCTCCGAACCTTGCAGGGTTTACAGGAAGATCTCCCATCTTGAGGCCGGCCTGCCGGTATGCCCAGCGTCCCGCACCATACAGCGCCCGGGGGATGCGTTCACTCCTTTCCCCCTGAAAGACTCTCGTGATGCCTTCCCGCCTGTTCATGGTTATATATAATTGTACATTAAAGAAGGGGCGAGAGTGGAAAGATGGGAGATAAAATGAGTGTCATTAATTAATTCCGAATAGGGAGGAGAAGATGACGAAATTCAGCTTCAGCCTCTGCGGCGTCCTGTGGCAGAAAGAAGGCAAAACAAACTGCTGGAGCGCCGATCCTGCCAGGCCTGCCCACTGTCACCCTTGTATAGTTCGATGCTTCCGCAGCATCTGATCCGTTGCGATGTTCCTGTGATACACTGGTATTGAGTACTGAAATGTTCCAGGAGGCTGCAGATGGAGAAACTTTTTGAGAGAACTAAAATAAACGGCATGGAACTGGCGAACCGGTTTGTGAGGTCGGCGACGTGGGAAGGGCTTGCAGGGGGGGATGGCTCCGTTACCCCAAGTCTCACGAAGATGATGGCCGAACTGGCCCGGGGAGAGATCGGATTGATTATCTCAAGCTATGCTTTTGTCAGCCCGGAGGGCCGGTCCAGTCAGGGCCAGCTCGGCGCCTGCGAAGACAGTCTGCTTGCGGGACTCCGGAATATGACCGGGGCCGTGCATTCAGAGGGAGGAAAGATCGCCCTTCAACTGGTCCACGGGGGGTGCGCCTCCAATGCCGGGCTCACGGGCCTTGAGGCGGTCGGGCCGTCAGAAGGGGGCGGAGAAGGCAGGCCCGGGTGCCGGCCCGCGAACAGTGAGGATATAGCAAAGATCACATCCGATTTTTCGGAAGCCGCGGTAAGGGCGAAACAGGCGGATTTCGATGCAGTGCAAATCCACGCGGCGCACGGATTTCTGCTCAGCCAGTTTCTCTCCCCCGCCTACAACAATAGGACCGATCGGTACGGCGGTCCGCTGGAAAACCGCGCACGGCTCCTGCTTGAGGTGGTGCAGGGCGTCAGGAAGGCGGTGGGAGCGGGGTATCCGGTGCTTGTAAAGATCAATTCGGAGGACTTCCTCGACGGGGGCATGACGCGTGAAGAGTCGGTGGAGGTATCGGTCATGCTCGAAAAGGCGTCCGTCGACGCCATCGAATTTTCGGGAGGGACGATGAGATCTCCTGAAAAATTGACACCTGTTCGACCCGGCAGGCTCAGGACACCTGAACAGGAGGTCTACTACAGGGAGGCCGCAAAACTTTACAAGAAGATGGTACCGGTCCCGCTTATTCTGGTAGGCGGCATCCGGTCCTTTGGTGTGGCCGAAGAACTGGTGAATGGAGGAACAGCCGACTATATTTCGATGAGCAGGCCGTTCATCTGCGAACCCGGACTCGTCAGGCGATGGCGGCAGGGCGACCGCCGCCCTGCCGAATGTGTCTCCGACAATGCATGCTTTGCACCCGCTTCGGACGGCAGGGGCGTCTACTGCGTGACAATGGAGAAAAAGCGAAAAAAAAAGGGCAGGTGAAGCCGTTTGAAATTGGCCGGAATAATCCAGTAGTGTCTCTCCCGGCGAGTCGCCGTTGCGGCCCGCGGCGGACAAAAATTTCTTTAGCTCGATGATATTTCAAGTTCATCCTTTCCGTAAAACTTTCCGTCAAAATTGGATAAGGCCCAAAAAAGAAATTTTTTCACTTCCGACATTTTTCTCTCGCATTTATTGCGTAAATAGAAAAGAGGAGAGCGAAAAAGTTTCAAAAAAGAAAAAAGAGTTATAACATAGAATTAGGTAGTGACAGAGCAGGGAGGTTGTTATGAAAAAAGATAATTTCTGGTCACCTTACATTGCGGGTGTGGGCCTCGGATTAACGCTCCTCGCCACCTTTGTTATTGTGGGATGGGGCCTTGGCGCTTCCAGCGCCTTTTCGCTGGTTACGGGGGTAGGTCTGGACAAACTGAGCCCGACGTATGCGCACAAACTTACCTATTTTTCCCAATATCTGAATATAGAGGCGCCGCTCCTGAACTGGGTGCTTTTTGAGATCATAGGTCTTTTCCTGGGCGCCCTTGCCGCATCTTCCTTAAGCGGAAACTTCAAGCTGAGATTCGATAAGCCCGGGCATATGAGCACCGGGGCCAGGCTGTTTACCGCCTTCGGAGGGGGTATTCTTATAGGCTTTTCGAGCAGGCTTGCACGGGGATGCACCAGCGGGGTGGCTCTCTCCGGAGGGGCCCAACTCGCGATAGCAGGCTGGGTTTTTGTAGTCGCGATGTTCGTGAGCGGGTTCGTCGGAGCGGCATTGTTCAGGAGGTTATGGTCATGAGCGCACCTTTTATAGTAAGCCAGGTCGCAGGTCTTACGGTGGCGGTGGTCCTCGGCATTTTCTTCGGCCTATTCCTGGAGAGAGGAGGTCTGGGCAACCCCCACAAGCTTACGGGGGTCTTCTACCTCAGGGACTTCACTGTCCCAAAGGTCATGTTTACCGCGATGATCGTTGCCGCGACGGGGCTCTATCTCCTCGCGGACCTAAAGGTCCTGGATATGAGCAGGGTCTGGATCGTCCCGACCTTCTTCTGGCCCCAGTTGCTGGGAGGGGCGATCTTCGGCCTGGGGTTCCTGTTCAGCGGGTACTGTCCCGGAACTTCAGTGGCCGGTTTGGCCTCGGGCAGGCTGGATGCGCTTGTAACCATGGCGGGGATCGGGGCAGGGTCGCTGCTGTTTGCGATCGCATATCCCGCTATAGAGACATTTTACTTCTCTTCGCCTATGGAAGGAGCCACGATTCCCTCGGTGCTGGGCCTCAGCCATTGGGTGGTGATGGCCCTTGTCTATCTCTTGGCCGCAGGCATGTTCTATGCGATGGAACTGTACGAGAGAAGGACTCTCTAAGCCGAAAAATGCGCAGGCCCCATGCTGCCGCATGCGAGATGAATTCACCTGAACCCCTAAATTTTAAACTCAGTCATCCCGCCGCCCTTGCTCTCCCTCTTCCTCAACGATGACGAGCATCAAGCCGCAGTCGGGGCACTCGCGGTCGCCGGAGCCGACAGGGGAGCCGCAGGCCGGGCATTTGCCCTCGCCGGCCAGTTCGCGGGAAGCGCGGATCTCGGGATGCATTTCCATGAAGTAGCTCTCAATGCGCTCCTGTGCCCGCTCAAAGTCCTCTGGTGCCACGACCAGTCGGCATGTGTCGCCGCAGCAGCTTTTCCTGCAGCCTTTATCGGTTCGGACGGTGCAGGCAATACCCGCGTCGATGAGGACTGTGTACAGTTCACTCATCCAACCCAGGTCGCCCTCCCTGACCGCAACCTCGTTCTCGACAGCCTTCTCCATGAGCCGCTCCTTCTCCTCCTGTGCTTTTTTGTGCTCCTCCGGAAAGAGAAGGACCGCGCCGCAGTCCGCGCATTTCTCGATGTGCGGATAGTACTCGCATTCGCACTCGGGGCATATCTTATACTGGTCCATGGTTCGCGCCGGGAGAAGAGGATATATTTATCTTCGGGGTCATTGTAAATATATTAGCACATGATCCCTTCATGCTTGTTCATGGTCCATTATAGATGGACCCGGTAAGAGAGAGCCCGCCGGCAGGGAAACGCCGAGTCAACGTCTTCCCAATGGAACAGCAGGGCCTCAAGGGCACAGGAGCCCTAAGTCGCACGCACTGGGCAAAAAAATGGGATGTGTCCCTATTTCTGAAATCCCCGTCAGGTCACCTGTATGTCCATTGCGCCTTCCCAGTAACCGTGGAGGTTGCAGCGCTGATGGACCACGAGAGAGACTTTGCCTTCGGGGGCCGATTCCTTTGTCAGCACGACAGTAAACGTCGCTCGTGGATTCAGATATCCTTTCGACTGGAAGTCGACCCTTCCGGCGGGCTCGTTGCCGATGTTCAGCGCAACGAACTCGATCCAGTGGGTCGGCCCCATGGGATGAAGATGCTCCCCGATGCTCACCTCCACGGTGAACGGCTCTCCCGCTTTGACCTTCTCGGGCGCCTTGATCGCGGGAACATGCGACATCTCAAGCGGCGTCTTCTCCGCAGGATTCTTCACCCTGTTTATTGTCTGGAATAAGCCGGTGTCTACTTTCACCGGATAGAACCGTTCTGCGCCGAATGCCCTTCCGGCCATGCCGACAGCCGCGGTCGCAGCGGCAGCGCTTCTCATGAAGTATCTCCTGTTCATGTTTTCCCCCTTGTGGTTCGCGTTCAATAGAAAGAAAGCCTTAAGAAACTTTCACCATGAAAAAACCCGCCGTTCAACAAAAAAATTAGAGCGACGCGGCAAATTCTTCTTGATCCCCTGGCCGGGAGGTCCGGCCGCCCGGATGGGATGCTTTTGGGAAACCCCCGCCATTGCGGGAAGGAAACCATCAGCATATTCCTCACCGCGGGAACCGTCGTAGCCGTCCGGGCGCATTGTTCGCGGCAGCGACCCAAGGAATCTGTTTGACTGGTCCGACCGAGTGAGGCGCTCTCATAGCCTGTCAAATGTGTTGACCTACCCCCTCCGTTTCGGAAAAGGGGCTGTGTCGCAATTCAATGTGAGGCGGGCAGGCCAGGCCTGCCCGTCTCAACCGGTCGTTATTGCAGTTTGACCTGCAAGATTTTTTCCTGAAGGCCGAAGGGGTCCTCTATCACGGCCTCCTTCTGGAAGTTGAGTTTCTTCTTGCCCCTTTCATTGAGGTATTTGTTCAGCTCGAGGTTTACTACCACCGGGACATCTACCCCCGCCATGGTGAGAGCCTGTCTCAGCAGGGCCTCCGACTTGCCTGCAAAGGCTGTTGAATCGGACAGGATCCTCGCCGCCTCAGTCGGATTATGGAACCCTACGGAATTTTCTCCGCCGATATACAGGGTCCTGAAGAAGGCCTCCATATAAAAGTCCTTGGCCTTTTCGTACAGTTCCTGGTCGATATTTTTTCCTGCGGCCCGGGCCTCATGCGTCATTTCGAGCAGCTTCGCAGCTGTTGCGGTCGCATAACCGGCGCGGATCATCATGGACACGGTCCTGTCCTGGATGGCCGTGACCTGCTCGCGCAGCCACTCGGCGCTCTCGGTGTGGCACTGCATGCAGGCCTTCATGTCGTTTTTGAGAGGACTCATTACCCGGTGGTCGGATGCCTTGGCCGACCCTATCACAGTATAGGGCATGTGGCAGTCGGCGCATGCCGCCCCCGCCTTCCAATGCACGCTGTTTCGCGTGAACAGCTCAAATTCGGCGTGCCTCATGAAGGGCATTTTGAACCCGGTAACCGCCTGTTTCCATTCGTTAACCGACGGGTCGTTTCTTATCTGCCTGATGATGTTTTCGACCGATATGTCCCCCCACCTGCTGCCCTGCCAGGGGAAATAAATGCCTACCGATTTCATGTCCTTGTTCTTGACTATGCTGTAGCTGACATGACATTGTGCGCAGACGACAGTCCTCATTTCCTGGTGGGTCAGTTTGGCCGGATCGACCCCGATCCTCTCCAGGCCTTTTACCAGGGTGAAGCCCCTCGAGATCTTCAGAGACATGTCCTTGTTGTCGTGGCAGTCGACACAGGCGACACCGAGTTCCCGGTGCTTTTCCGGGATCATGTGCCTGACCTCGTCCCATGGTTTCGAGTAGTAGTCCAGGCCCTTTTCTTTTTCCATGGCGGGGGCATAGGGCGTCTTGCAGGTCAGACATACCCCGCCTGCCCCGACCCTCGAGGGGTCGACGTCTATCTGGTCCTTGAGCATATAGGCGTGTCCTCTCGGCTCGTTATATTCCACGCCGAAACCCCAGCCGTTAAAAAGAAGGGCCATGAAGGGAAATTCAGAGAGCTTGTCGTAAGTTATCCTGTCGGCGTCAAAACCCCTTTTATATTTGCTTTTGCCGGCAGCAGTTGGCTCTTCGGTCTTCTTCCATAGTTCATATTCAACCGGATATGCCTTTCCCCACTCGGCGGGATCCATTTCACCATCCGCGATACTTACCGCCCTGACCTGTTCCGGCTTGGGCTTCTGGCACGCCGACATGAATGCGAAAACCGCCACCGCAAACACGAACAGCACGACCGTTGTTATGGATAGTTCCTTTTTCATCTCAAGCCTCCTTTTTCAAATCGACGCCATCGCGCCCGTGCGCCTGTGCGCGAGCCTTCTGTGGCAGTCCCAGCATTGCCTCTGCTGTCCGATCATGGCCACCGTTGCCTCGTGGCAGCGAATGCAGTTGGCCTGAAGGACCTTTCTGCCGTGGTCAGTGATCTCTATCCGGTCAGACGCCAATCCGGAAAAGAAAAACCCGACGTCCTTCATGCCGTCGAGCGATTTCCAGACATAGTGAATGACGGAATTCTGGTTCGGCAGATGGCAGTCCACGCAATTTTTTCTTCTGTGCGCGCCGGCGTGCGACCATCCCTCGAATTCGGATTCCATCACATGGCAGCCCGCGCAGAAGACCGGCGACTCGGACTTCGCGAGCAGTCCGGGCGGGCCCAGAAGCAGGAAATAAAGTAATGCGACTCCGGCAGCTGCTGAGGCGACCACATACTTGACGAGCCTTTTTGATCTTTTTTCACTCATCTTTCCCTCACCTCCTTCGGCAACAATCAGTCATTTGGCGTAGACCTGGGGCACAATATCCCGGTGTGCGGCGGTCTTGTCCGGCTTGGCGGGGCGACTGAACGGAGATGATGAATAAAAGGCGCGAACCCGTCGTGATTTTGGCGGAAGGGTGACCGGACAGTCTGAACAGGGGGAAAAAACACGTTTTTTTCCAAGGCCGCTGGGCAGACATCACCGACTGCTGCTCTGGTTAGCATATTAAGACCCCTTATCCTTAATTACAGTCTATCAAATTACAGATAATAGTCAAACTAATAACGCAGGAATTAGAAAAAAATTCAAGACGTCAAGACCGGCATTTTAAGGCATCGGGGAGTGAGGGAAGTGGCGGGAAGATTGATTATGTTCTTCCGAAAAGAAAGAATGGATCTAAGAAACAGGGGTACTTTAAGAAAATGGGATGTGTCCCTATTTA